>NZ_JBTSLF010000019.1:0-25836 GCF_054640775.1 Candidatus Aquicultor sp.
GCCCCTTTAGGGGAGTCGCCGAGCAGCCGCTGTGCAACGATCGAAGGGATTTCGAAGAGCGCCGAAACCAGCGAGGCGACCCTGCCGCCTTCAAGCTCGGCCACCGAATCGATGCTCATGAGCAGCTCTGCAGATTCCAACTCCATGAATTTCAGACGGTATGCGGTTGTGCCGACTTCGAGTTTGCGCCACTTAAGAGCGGAAAGTACCTCTTTAGAAAAATCTGGGGCTATGATGAAAAGCCGCTGATCCTGGTTAAAATGGCCTGGCCGCCTTTTCTCATCGTACGAGAAATAGCTCCGGTGCATCTCGGTGAGGTCTTCGACCACCAGACCGTGCGTTTCAAAATAGCGCGCGGCCATTTGGTTAAGCTCGGCATAACCGGTATTTCGCGTCCCCCAGGCGAGCCCGTCGGCTTCCTCGATCCATTCATGGGGAGGTGACTTCGATGCGAACAGTATGGCGACGAGCGAGGCGTTCTCATCAAGCGCGATGAGGCCGCCGGCGCCGTTTTTCGCGCTCCAGTCGCCGATAACGAGAAGCTTTTCCGGCAGCACATCGCGTTCGGCTATCTGCTCGGCAAGCCAACCGGTATCGACACCCTCGGGCCAGGGCGCCTCATGTATCTTATTAAGCTCGCGGTTGTTAAGGCTAAAAATCGGCACCTATGCGCTCCGTTCTTTTGCAAACCCGGTAGAATCCCCCTGCTCGGCGTCCTCGGGTTGCGAGGGAGAGCGAAGGGACGAGATCTTTCGCACGGCGAACATAAGCGCATACGCCGCAACGAAGAGCCATGCGATATCCGAGAGAATCCTGCCTGTGGTATCAGACCAGGTCTCGCCGAAATAGAGGTGCACGTGGCGCTGTCTGGGCACGACCATCATGATGGTCGGCGAGGCCAGATACGGCCCGTCGGCACCCTCGACTTTCCAGTTCGGGAAATAAGAAATCCTTATAAGATGCGGAACCCCGATGGCGGAGGTCGTGAAATCCAGTCCGTCGTCGGTGATGATCACGTTCGTGATCCTGCCCTTGCGCGCCGGCTCACGCCGGATGGGGCCTTCTAGATCGGCTGAAACCGTTCGGAACGTATCTTTAAGGGCCCGCGCCTGGGTTGCGTCGACCAGCGGCACATCAAAGAGCCTGGGTTTTGAATACCAGGCAAGAGCGGTTGTGCGCCAATCCTTGGTGTCCACCATGAGCGGCATATATTTTGGGATGACCACATACCCGTCGGTGTCGACTTTATAGAGGGCAAACTCCATATCCGTGCCGCTCACCTTAAACTTTTTCAGAAGCGCCAGGTCTGGGTTTTTATTCGCCTGGAGCTTGACCTCGTTTGAAATGGTCAAGAAGTAATCGATATTATACAGTTGCAGGTGGCGTACACCATCGGCCACATTAAGCTGCGGGTACTGGATGCCGAGTATCGCGCAACTCGGCTCTTTCGAGAGTTCCGCTTGGTTGACAAAGTGAAACGGCGCTGAGAGCGAGGCCTCCATCAAGGTTCCCTCGATGGTAGGGTGCCCCGCGAAATAGGGCAAAAGCTCGAAGGCGCGTGGCGTGCCGAAGGTGTCGATCTTCGAAGAGTGCTCGACCATCACCCGCCCTGGGGGCAGGCTTTTTATATAGGTGTTGATCGCATTAAAATCCTTCCAATGGGCCTTGCCCTCAAAACCGGAGTAGTTCCAATTGATCCAGGCCGGGGCGGTTTGGCTCGTTCCAAAGACCGTGACAACGACCACGGCAATGGCGATCGCGGCTACCACGTAGTCGGCGTAGCGCTTAGGAAGCAGCACATAATCGTAAAAGAGCCCGGCGAGCACCCGGCGTAAAAACCAGATGCCGTACGCCGCCCAGATAAACGAGAAATAGTAGAAGAAGGGCACGACCCGCCCGTTCCAGAGGCGACCCGACGGCACCAGGAAAAACAGCGCCAGCGACATCACGAACGTCCACAAGAAGAGGTACATCCGGCTATCGCGTCTGATAATCGCGCCGAGTATGCCGACGGCGCTTATCGCGACAAAGGGGCGCAAAGGAGCGGGGAGGATCTCATTGATCCCCTGAAGCTGGTCCCATTGCATATGCGCGGTGTAGCCGATCTTTGCCGCAAAGGGCAGCGACCAAAACGCGGTAAGAAAAAAGCCCAACACGAACACACCGGCGAGAATAGCAAAACGCTTTATGTTAAACCTGTTGAGCAGAAAATATGTCGAGAAGGCGAGCGCCATGATGGTGGTGACCACGTGGGAGAGCACGACCATGGCGAGCAGCACACCGGTAGAGACTCTGAACCTCTGCTCCTTGATATCCCTGTAAAGAAGCGCCAAAAACAGAATCAGAAGCGAGAAGCTTAAGCTATAACCGAACTCGCCCGCAAGCGTGCTCAAGATGTTGCCGCCGTAAATCGAATAGCTCTCCATGAACAGAAACGGTAGGGTAAAACCCGCGGCTATCAAGGGGAAAGGAAACTTAAAGTCCAGCACCTTAAAGGCCGCATATGTGGTGGCGGGAAGCAGAAACACACCGAGAAGCGTTCCGATTTTAAAGGCGATCTGGTATTTGATGACCGTGCTCATGGCCGCTATCGCCAAAAAGCCGAGCGGAAAGTAGTAGTGAAGCATCGGAAATCCCATGTACCAACCGGGAGACCATCCGGCTATCCTGCCTTTAGGAAGGAGATGATGGATAAGGAAGTCGGCGACATAATGGTGTGCGCCGGTATCTCCTCCGGCGGTTGTCGTCGCGGAGAAGATCAAATCCGGTTTAAAAAATGAAAAAAGCGTTCCGTAGATCGCTATAAATCCAAGCACTACCGCAAGGCGTGAGAGCCTCACCGTCTTGATCTGGGATACCAGCCTCTCTATTTTGGTCCCCTCCTACGTGGATGATCCTCGTGCAAGGTGTTCTTTCCATAAGAAGTAGCGAAGCATGAAAAGGCCGATAATTGTTCGGGGGATTCGTTTTACCATGCTCGAGCGCGCCGGCCGTTTCTCTTCGACCACGACCGGGACTTCTTTTATTCTAAGACCGCTTTGCTCGGCCCTGATGACGAGTTCGGTATCGAACAGGTCCTTTGCAAGGCACGCGCGTTCGATAATCGGCTTGATCTTCTTCCGGTTAAACGCCTTCATGCCGTGCGTCTCTCTGACCTTTACATTAAAGAGCGTCTTGTTGAACAAGTGAAAGCCCTGTGTTACCATTTTGCGCGAAAAGCTACGCCTATCGTCGGCCCCCGGCGCGAGCTTGGAGGCGATGACCACGTCGTATTGTTTCAGAAGCCCGAGCGCTTCCTTTAAAAACTCGACGCTGTAATAGTCGATATCGAAAATGAAGATATACGGGGCCTTGGCGGCGACCATACCGGCCCGCATGGCCCTGCCGTAATCGGCGGCACCTATGGTCAGCGCCCGTACGTTATGCAGATCTTCGGATAATCCCTTGGCTATCTGTCTGGTATCATCGGTGCTTCCGTTCTCACAGAGGATGATCTCAAACGCCACGCCCAACTGCTGCAGACCATCATAGAGGTCGGTAGCCGCGGCCGGCAGGAACTGCTCTTCGTTATATACCGGTATAACGATAGAAATCTTCGGCCGGGTTTTTTTATTCTGGGCGGGCAACGAGTATTCGTTATATGCCTCTGCCGGATACATCATAGGATTCCCGTCCTTTTGTTGATCCTGTTCTCCCTGCCCCACGACGGCGAGGAGGTTCTCTCAAAGCTTGTCCTGCCCGCGATAATCAACAGAATCGCCATGGCAAGAAACGGCTTAAAATCCATCTCCGCTTTGTTGACCTTTGGCTTTTTCGCCTTGGTCGCAAGCGCGGGGTTTTTTATCTTTTCCCCTTCGACAACAACCCTTTGCCCGAGCGTCGTCGAGGTGCTCGTCGCCACCGATTTTTTTACCGGGGCATATACATCGGTCGATGTAGTTGAGCTACTTACCGTACCTGATGCGTGTTTTTTTGGCTTTGCCGGAGCGGCGTCTTCGTTCACCCGATCCGAGCTGGTTGTGCTCAATCCGCTGCTATCATGTGGTTTCTTTTGCTCTGTCGTTGATGTCGTTGGTATCGATGTTTTCGTTGTCCTTGGTGATCCTGGCGCGGTTGAAGTTGTATTGCCAGCAGTATCCGTGTTCACTACTGCGACAGCCGGTACGGTAAAAGCTACGATTAGTGCTACAGCTAAGTGCAACGATATAAAGAGCCTCTTCAACATCAACCTCGTTTCTACCCACGATTACCAAGCGAATAAATCAGCGTGACCCATTGCAACAGCTTATCAAAACGGCGTTCCTTACATTACTTCCGTACCACCTCTGATAGACCTATAATAAAGACTTACGAACTGTTCTATTATGTCTATTAAGGACTTCCATAAAAGAGTGCCCTATTAAAGAACACTATTACTACTGCAAATATGACACCAGTTAGGGTAAAATTCTACCCCAAATCTATAACAAGCCTATAATTTAACCGTAGTAAATTTCTACCCTTAATCGGAGCTTTTTAAATCACTCTCTCAGCCCAATCTCGATATGCGATTGCTGGATTGCTGGGCGTGCATCTTGCTTTATTGCAGCTAGGACTGGTTTTACGTAAAATCAAGAAATGCGGTGGTAAAAATTTTAAATTGCTCTACTAAGTATTTTACCGCATTTTCATCAAAAGTGGTAAGGCTTGCGTTTTGTCAGGCGAAATGGAGGAATCTTGAAGGTACTGGTCATAGGTAGCGGTGGGCGCGAACACGCCCTGGTATGGAAGATACGACAGAGTCCCAAGGTCGAGAAGATATACTGTGTTCCCGGAAACGGGGGGATTGCACGGCTGGCAGAGTGCGTTGCGCTCGATCCGACCGATGTCGAGGCGCTGGCCAACTTCGCACAGGATAAATCGATCGATCTCACGGTGGTAGGCCCCGAAGCGCCCCTGGTAGCGGGCATCGCCGATGTATTTTCGAAAAAGGGCTTAAAAGTATTCGGCCCGAGCGCACGGGCGGCCGAGCTTGAGGGGAGCAAGAGTTTCGCCAAAAACATCATGAATAAATACGGCATCCCGACAGCGGAGGCGAACCTTTTTGATAACTACGGGGAGGCCGCCACATTCCTCGAGAAACTTAAAAGCCCTTATGTGATTAAAGCCGACGGTCTGGCCGCCGGGAAAGGGGTCTTTATCGCGAAAAACAAAGACGAGGCCAAAGCCGCCCTGAAAAGTTGCCTCATCGAAGAGCAGTTCGGCATAGCCGGCAAGCTGGTGCTCATTGAAGAGTACATGGAAGGCCCTGAACTTTCCATTCTCGCCTTCAGCGACGGCAAGGACGTAATCCCGATGGTCCCCGCCCAGGATTACAAGCGCGCCTACGACAACGACGAGGGCTTGAATACCGGGGGCATGGGATCATATTCACCGGTTCCAATCGTTACGTCAGAACTTTACGGGCAAATCGTTGAGACGGTTCTCAAGCCCACTATCAAGGGTCTTGCATCTGAGGGGATCGAATACCGCGGCGTGCTGTACGCAGGCATCATGCTCACTAAGGATGGGCCGAGAGTTTTGGAGTTTAACGTGCGCTTCGGCGACCCCGAGACCCAGGCGATTCTTCCCAGGCTCACGAGCGACATCATCGAGCCGATGCTCGCGGTCGCCAATGGTGACCTCTCGGGCGTAAACCTGGCCTGGACCGATGAAGTATGCATCACGGTGGTTCTGGCGTCGGGCGGTTATCCCGGTGATTACTCGACCGGCTATCCGATAACGGGGCTTGATGAGGCCGGCACCATCGAAGGCGTGACCGTTTTTCATGCCGGCACCAAGGTAAAAGACGGCCATATCGTTACCGCGGGCGGGCGCGTGCTCAACGTGAGCGCTCTGGGTAAAGATTTCGAGGATGCCAGGCAAAAGGCCTACGAGGCCATCGGCAAAATTCACTTTGATAATATGCATTTTAGAAACGACATAGCGCTTCGCGCCATAAAGAGCGGAGCTAAAAAATAGCGAACGGCACATAGCGTGCTACTATTTATGAAAGAAGGCTTTTTATATGATTGAACGATACTCGCTGCCCCGGATGCGGGCCATTTGGGAACTTGAGAACAAGTTTGATACCTGGCTTCAGATAGAGATCTTGGCCACGGAAGCCCAGGTGAAGCAGGGGATAGTGCCACAGGAAGCGCTTGATGAGATCAAGGCGAAAGCAGCCTTTAGCGTCGACCGTATCGAAGCGATCGAAGCCGAGATCCACCACGACGTCATCGCCTTTTTGACTAATCTTGCCGAGAACATAGGCCCTGCCTCTCGGTACGTCCATTTCGGTCTTACTTCCTCAGATGTAGTCGATACCGGGCTAGCAGTGCAGATGAAGGACGCCATCGATATCATCATCGAGGATGTTAGCGATGTGATCGGCGTGTTGAAGAAGAAAGCTTTCGAATATAAAGACACTATTTCGGTCGGGCGCACCCACGGCATCCACGCCGAGCCGATGAGCTTCGGCTTGAAGTTCGCCAACTGGGCGTTTGAGATGCATCGCAACCTGAACCGCCTCGAGCGCGCCAAAGCCGCGATGTCGGTGGGCAAGCTTTCCGGGGCGGTCGGCACGTACTCAAATATCGACCCGTGGGTCGAGGAATATGTCTGCGAGCGCTTAGGGCTTACCCCGGCGCCGATATCCACCCAGGTATTGCAGCGCGACCGGCATGCCGAATACATGAGCGCCTTGGCAATCGTCGCGGCCACAATCGAAAAAATCGCCGTTGAGATCAGGGGACTGCAAAAGACCGATACGCGTGAGGTCGAAGAGCCGTTTGCAAAGGGACAAAAAGGCTCGTCCGCCATGCCGCATAAGAGGAACCCGATCATAGCGGAGCGCCTTACCGGCCAAGCCAGGATTATCAGGGCGAACGCCCTTGTGGCGTTTGAAAACGTCGCACTCTGGCACGAACGCGACATCTCCCACTCTTCGGTCGAGCGCGTCATCATCCCGGACAGCACCATACTTCTTGATTATATGCTCAACAAACTTAAGTGGCTTTTGGAAGGCCTCCTCGTCTATCCCGAGAACATGAAGCGAAACATTGAGCGCACCGGCGGGCTTATCTTCTCGTCGCGCGTGCTCCTCGCCCTCGTCGAAAAAGGGATATCCAAGGAGCAAGCCTACGAGATCGTCCAGCGAAACGCCATGGCGACCTGGGGCGGCGAAGGCGAACTTAAAGACCTCCTCAAGAAAGACCAGGAAGCCGCGGGGCTCCTGAGCGATAAAGAACTCGATGAACTCTTCGATACCGCATATTTCTTGCGAAACGTCGGCATCATCTACGATCGTCTCGAGAAACTGGAAGTCTAAAAACCCTTTATGAAGATTTTGTTAACTCTTCGCGTGCAGGGCAGAATGGTGCGATAATCTGGTTTTTAGAGGAAACCAACATTTGTAAAAGCACGCACTTACAGGTAATATGAAGGAGCAAAATAAATCGGCCCGAGGGCTGAAGTCAGAGGTGAGCAGATGGTACAAAAGCAAGATCAACTCTACGAAGGAAAAGCAAAAAAGATCTATTCAACAGATGACCCCGGTGCGGTCATCCATGAGTTTAAAGATGACGCGACCGCGTTTGACGGTAAGAAAAAAGGCCAGATAACCGAGAAAGGCTCGATGAACGCACAGATTTCGGCGGCCCTTTTTACTCTCCTTGAGAACCAGGGAGTGCGCACTCATTATAGAGAGCTGATCAACGACCGAACTATGCTCACCGACAGGCTCGACATGATTGCGGTCGAGGTAGTCGTGCGCAATATCGCTGCGGGCAGCCTTTCTAAGCGGCTGGGCTACGATGAGGGCGTGCCGCTTAAGAACACCATCGTCGAGTTCTACTACAAGCGAGACGACCTCGGCGACCCCATGATAAACGAAGACCATATCGCAGAGCTCGGCATCGCCACCAAAGATCAGGTCAAAGAGATGCGCGAGACGGGTTTGAGAGTAAATGACGTCCTCGTGCGCTTCTTCGATCAGCTGGGACTCACCCTGGTCGATTACAAGCTCGAGTTCGGTTTAAAAGACGGCGTCATGATGCTCGGCGACGAGCTTTCACCCGATAATTGCCGCCTATGGGATAAAAAGACGGGCGAAAAGATGGACAAAGACCGCTTTCGCAGAGATCTCGGCAAGGTCGAAGAGGCCTACCAGGGTGGCAACTTCTAGATGTGGCGAATAGAAGTCGCTCTTAAACCCGGAATCACCGATGCCCATGGAAATGCGGTTCGAAAGCAAATAATCGAGGACTTGCTAATCGACGTCGAGTCGATCCAGTCACTCAATATCTATACGATCGATGCGGATTTTACCCATGAACAGGTCACCGCAATCGCAAAGGACCTGCTCACCGATCCCATTACCCAGGTTGTTAAAATAAACGAGAGCTTTAAGCGCCCGTTTTCGGTAGCAATCGAAGTCGGCTACAAGCCGGGGGTCACCGATAACATTGCTGCGACCACCATCGAGGGAATCGAGGATCTGCTCGGGATCAAGTTTCCCGAAGACGGATCGGTGCATACCTCAAAGCTCTATCTGATCACCGGTTCGGTCGCAAGGGACGATGCCGAGAAAATCTGCGTCGGCCTTCTTGCCAACCCGCTCATCGAGCACTACCAAATCTGGCAAACCGGCGACGACATCCAGTCAACGGTTAAAAAAGTGACCGCGCTTTCGCGCTCCACGAAGTTCGACGCCAAAGTCGCCGAGGTCAACCTCGACGTCTCTGACGAGGAACTTCTTGAGATAAGCAGAAAAGGCGTGCTCTCGCTCAACCTTGCCGAGATGCGGATCATTCGCGACTATTTCAAGGACGAGAAGGTAAAGGCCGAGCGTGAGAAGGTGGGCTTGAGTACCCGCCCGACCGATGTCGAGCTTGAAATGCTCGCACAGACCTGGTCCGAGCACTGCAAGCACAAGATATTTAACGCGACCATCGAGTACACCGAAGGCGAGAACACCGAGAGAATCGAGAGCCTTTTTAAAACTTATATCCGCAAGGCGACCGAGGAAATAGCCACGAAAAAAGATTGGCTGGTCTCGGTGTTCGTCGATAACGCGGGCGTGGTCGACTTCGACGGCGAATACAACATGGTCTTTAAGGTCGAAACGCACAACCACCCCTCGGCGCTCGACCCTTACGGCGGCGCGGTGACCGGCATCGTCGGCGTCAACCGCGACCCCATGGGCACCGGTATTGGCGCTGAGCTTATCTTTAACACCGACGTTTTCTGCTTCGGCCCCCCGGACTTTCCTTATGAGGAGCTTCCGGCATCCGTCCTGCACCCAAAGCGCATCTTTAAAGGCGTGCGCAAGGGCGTGGAGGACGGCGGCAACAAGATCGGTATTCCGACGGTAAACGGTGCTATCCTCTTCGACGAGGCATATGTTTACAACCCGCTGGTCTATTGCGGCACCGGCGGTCTTATGAAAAAAGAGATCAATGGAAAACCGTCCCACGAGAAGACGGTAGCCCCCGGCGACTTGATCGTTATGGTGGGCGGCCGTATCGGAAAAGACGGCATCCACGGCGCGACGTTCTCCTCTGTGGCATTGGATGAAGGAACATCCTCCGCCGCAGTGCAGATCGGCGCTCCTATCGTCCAGCGAAAAATGCAAGACGCGTTGCGCGAGGCGCGCGAGATGGATATTTACAGAGCGATTACCGATAACGGCGCGGGCGGCCTCTCATCCTCGGTGGGCGAGATGAGCGAGTTTTGCGGCGGCTGCGAGGTCGATCTCGAGAAAGCCCCGACCAAGTACGCGGGCTTGCAGCCCTGGGAACTCTGGGTATCCGAGTCCCAGGAGCGCATGACGGTCGCCGTCCCACCGGAAACAATCGATGCGTTTATGGATCTTTGCCGCAGGCGCGATGTCGAGGCCACAGTCATCGGCACGTTTGCAAATACCGGCAAGGTCCACGTTAAATATGATAAGAAAACAGTTTTATACCTGGATATGGACTTCGTACACGAGGGCCTTCCCGGTCTAGAGCTTACCGCTGCCTGGCGGCCAGCGCTTGAGGTTGAACCCGAATATGCCGCCGATGGTCTTAGCGAAGATCTTACCGACTATCTAAATGGCGCCCTCGCGAAAATCCTGGGCAGCTTTAACGTTTGCTCCAAGGAGTGGGTCATCCGCCAGTACGACCACGAGGTACAGGGCGGAAGCGTAGTAAAACCGCTGGTCGGTGTGGAAAACGATGGTCCGTCGGACGCTTCGGTCATCCGCCCGCTGGTTTCTTCCAAGCGCGGCATCGTCGTATCCAACGGCATCAACCCAAAATACGGCGAAATCGACGCCTACTGGATGGCGGCTTCGGCAATCGACGAAGCGGTTCGCAACATTGTCGCGGTAGGGGGTGACCCCGAGCGTATCGCGATCTTGGATAATTTCTGCTGGGGCAACCCGATTCTTTCCGAAGCGAATCCGGATGGCGACCACAAGCTCGCCCAGCTGGTACGTGCTACGAAAGGCTGCTACGAGACCGCTGTCGGCCTGGGAACGCCGTTTATCTCGGGCAAAGACAGCTTCCACAACGAATACCGCCTGGAAAACAGGACGATCGCAATCCCGCCGACGCTTCTCATCTCGGCAATGGGCGCAATCGGCGACGTGGAGAAGGCGGCTACCATGGATGTTAAAAAAGCGGGAGACATCGTCTATATAGTCGGCGAAACCCACGATGAGTTCGGCGGTTCGCATTTCTCTATGATCAACGGTCTTACAGGAGGCCGGGTGCCCAAGGTCGACGTTACCGAGGCGCTTGCGCTCTATACGGCGCTTCATACCGCCATAGAGAAGGGCCTCGTCGCATCCTGCCATGATTGCTCGGAGGGCGGAATCGCGGTCGCGGCTGCAGAGAGCGCCTTTGCCGGCGGGCTCGGCATGAAGATCGATGCTAGCAAGGCCCCGACCTCAGAAGTGATGGAGGGCTGGAAAGTGCTCTTCTCGGAATCAAACAGCCGCTTTGTCGTGACCGTCTCGCCCGAGAGCGCACAGGCCTTCGAGGCCGTGATGGCCGGGCGCGAGTACGCTGCGGTGGGCGAGGTCACGCAGGAAGGCTGGCTCATCGTCACAGGACACGGCGGGACGGCCTTAATAGATGCACCAATACATGGATTGAAAGAGGCCTTTAAAGCGCCTCTTAGGTGGTGATAGTAAATGACTAATCATCTAAGCGATAACGTGAATAATAAAGCTGGTGGCAAACCACGAGTGCTCGTCATGCTTGCGGCGGGAATCAACCGGGACAAAGACGCCCAGGACGCGTTTACCCTGGCGGGAGCCGAAGCCGAGCGGGTACACATCAACGACATAGCCGATGGCACAAAGCGTCTTGCCGATTACCAGATACTGATGCTTCCCGGCGGGTTTTCGTTCGGGGACGATATCGCTTCAGGAAAAGTCCTGGCCAATAAGCTGAAGTACAAACTTAAAGATGACCTGTTGCAGTTTATCGCCGACGGAAAACTGATCCTTGGCGTGTGCAACGGGTTCCAGGTGATGGTAAAGCTCGGGATACTGCCCGGCCTGGATGGAGACTACATGCGCCAGGATGTGACGCTTACCAACAACGACTCCGGCAAATTCGAGGACCGCTGGGTTAACTTAAAAATCAATCCCGAGTCAAAGTGCGTCTTTACAAGAGGCATTGAAAAGGTCATCTACGTGCCGATTTGCCACGGCGAGGGAAAGTTCATCCCGCGTGACGACGAAGTCTTAACGCGCCTGCAGGAAAACGGCCAGGTTGTTGTACGGTACGTCGATGAAGCCGGCGCGTTCGGCACCTACCCGGTCAACCCGAACGGCTCGGTCGCCCATATCGCCGGTATCTGCGACGAAACCGGGCGAATCTTCGGCATGATGCCCCACCCCGAAAACTATATCCAGCGCACCCAACACCCCAACTGGACGAGAAAAGACCTCCCCGACGAAGGCGACGGCCTCGCGATCTTCAGAAACGCCGTCGAGTATGTAAAGCGTGAGCTATAGACTTTAGGGGACGATCTTCGAATACTTTTGAAAGAGATCGGTTACTCCGAGTGCTTCAAAAGATTGCAGATTGTCGATTATGTAGTTGAAGTTTCGCTGAGTTAACTGTAGAGAGACATCTTGCCCCCTTTAACCCACGAACGATTATCTTAAGTATACTACTAAACGTTTATCGCTAAAGAGTATTTAGTTCAAATGATCGTCTAGTATCTAGGTAAAGACCTTGGAGCTAATTGCCAAACCATACCTATCACCAACAATTGAACGCCAGTTCTTTCTATGCATCTGGCAAATACTTCCTGTGTCACCATTAATCAATCTGGTATAATTATTCACCCAAAGGGTGAATAATTTATTGACTATTAGGGGATAATGTACGATATTGAATTTAAGACAAAAAAGCTAGAAAGGTGCTATCTTGTGTCTCAATACGGGCAGAGGGTGTTGGGTCCAGATATTGCCCGCAAATACATCGAGCGAATCAACATTCTCAGAAGCATCGAAAGTCTCGATGATCTGAATGCCTTCCCGCAGCTAAGATTTCACTCACTAAAGGGTGATCGAGAAGGCCAATATGCAATCAACCTAACGGGATACGTTAGGTTGATTTTCACTCTGCAAGGAAGTGAGATGCAAGTTATTTGCATTGAGGAAATGAGCAAACATTATGAGTAGGTTGGAAAAGACGCGATTACCGGATATTGCTATCCCGCCGGGTGAGTTTCTATTGGAGACAATAGGGGCGCTTGGGATATCCCAAGCGGAATTAGCAAAGCGAATGGGTCGCCCGGTACAGGCTATTAACGAGATTATCAAAGGCAAAAAAGCTATAACTGGGGAGACTGCTTTGCAGCTCGAGAGTGTCTTAGGCACGCCTGCATATATATGGCTAAACCTTGATAGGCAATACCAATTAAATAAGGCGAGACTTGAAAGGGCCGATAAACTGAAGGTGCAGGCATCAAGGTTATCACAATTCCCTGTTGCCGAGATGGTTAAATACGGATGGATTAACCGGTTTAATGATAAGGTTGATCAAACGCTTGAGCTATTAAATTTTCTTGGCGTTGCATCCCTTGATGCACTTGAAACAACCCGTTTCTTTGAAGCAACGCTTCACGCAGCTTATAGGAGGTCATCGAATCACCAGGCATCCCCACACTCAATGGTGGCTTGGCTTCGCAAAGGCTGGCTTGAGGCAGATAAGATAGATACGGCAGCATTTAATGCTAAGGAATTAGATACTGCTTTAATTAATATAAGACCGTTGACTCGCAAGAAGCCCGAAGAATTTGAACCTGAACTTAAAGTAATAATGGCTTCATGTGGCGTGGCCCTGGTCTTTGTACCACACCTTCCTAAGAGCTATGTTAGTGGGGCAACTTATTGGTTAAGTTCAAATAAAGCCGTCATCCAATTGAGTTTAAGATTCAAAACTAATGACCATTTTTGGTTTAGCCTGTACCATGAAGCTGCCCATTTACTGCTTCATGGAAAGAAAATGATTTTTCTTGATGATTGGAAAACAAAAAGCGACAGTGAAGATGAGGCAAATGAACGTGCTGCGAATAAACTTATCAATAGTTCTGATTATAAGCGCTTGCTTGAATATCGGAACAAATTTTCCAGAAAAACGATCGAAGAGTTTGCTGAGCAGATTAATATTGCACCTGGAATCGTGGTAGGCCGATTGCAGCATGATGGTCTTTTGCCATACGCACACTTGAATGATTTAAAGGATGCTTTTATTTGGGCCAATGAAAGTTGGCGTTAAAGGACTGCTAAGCCAATAAGCGGCGCTAGGGGTGATAGCCTCTAACTAGAAATGGAATTATACTTGCCCGGCAAGCCTTAGGGATTTTAATCACTACACTATATTTGGGTCCTAATATTTGGTATCTTAGAAAATGAAACATACGATACCAGCTACAAAGAA
This sequence comes from Candidatus Aquicultor sp., assembly GCF_054640775.1. Taxonomy (NCBI): domain Bacteria; kingdom Bacillati; phylum Actinomycetota; class Candidatus Aquicultoria; order Candidatus Aquicultorales; family Candidatus Aquicultoraceae; genus Candidatus Aquicultor; species Candidatus Aquicultor sp. The sequence goes on from NZ_JBTSLF010000019.1 coordinate 13,965, forward strand.
TCATCTTTAAGGAGCTTGTTATATTTGAGTTCTGAGTTCGATTATGAACGACCAGATAAACCGGAAGAAGCCTGCGGCGTCTTCGGTGTGTATGCACCGGGTGAAGATGTAAGCAGGCTTACATACTTTGGACTGCACGCCCTGCAGCACCGGGGCCAGGAGAGCGCCGGTATCGCGGTCGGGGACGGCGATACCATTATCACCTATAAAGATATGGGCCTCGTTCCCCAGGTCTTTGATGAGAAGAACCTGGCGTGTCTTATAGGAGACGTCGCCATCGGGCATACCCGTTATTCGACGACTGGGTCGAGTCACTGGGAGAACGCACAGCCGATCTACAAGGCATTTCAGGAGGGAAGCATCGCCCTCGCCCATAACGGGAACCTGACCAACACCAAAGAGCTTCGGAGCATGCTAAGTAAAAACGGGCAGCGGTTTCGCTCGACAAGCGACAGCGAGGTCATCGCGTCTCTTATCGCATCCTTTGCGGATAAAGGCGCCGAAGGCGCGATAATAGAAACGATGAAGCAACTGGAGGGCGCTTACTCGGTGGCCATTATGACCGAAAATCAGCTCTTCGCGATCCGCGACCCGTACGGTATACGCCCGTTCGCCATCGGAAAACTCGGCAAGAACTTTGTCGTCGCGTCCGAGAGTTGCGCGCTTAATATCGTAGGCGCCGATTACATGCGCGACGTCAACCCGGGCGAACTGGTGATTATCGATGAGAACGGATTGCGAAGTGTGCAGGCGGTGGAGCCGAAAAAGCTTTCGCTCTGCATCTTCGAGTTCATCTACTTTGCCCGCCCCGACACCAGGCTCTTCGATAGGCTTCTCTACAGCGCCCGCGAGACAATGGGCGTCGAGCTTGCCAAAGAGACGCCGGCGGATGCCGATCTCGTTATAGGGGTTCCCGACTCGGGCGTGCCGGCGGCAATCGGCTACTCCCAACAATCGGGCCTGCCGTATCGCGAAGGGTTGGTCAAGAACCGCTATATCGGGCGCACCTTTATCCAGCCGTCGCAAACTATCCGCCAGGCGGGAATAAAACTGAAGCTTAATCCTCTCTGTGAGGTTATTAAAGGTAAGAGTATCGTTGTTGTCGATGACAGCATCGTCCGGGGCAACACCAGCAAGAAGCTCGTTGAGATGCTTCGCGAGGCGGGGGCGAAAGAAGTGCATATGCGGGTAAGCTCGCCGCCGACCAAGTGGCCCTGCTTCTACGGCATCGATACCGCCGACCGGGGCCAGCTCATCGCGGCCAACAATGAGATCGAAGAGATACGCCAGTATATCGGCGCGGATAGTTTGGGTTACCTCAGTGTCGAAGGGCTGGTGAAATCCACCGAGAGCGTGCGTGAGGATTTTTGCCTGGCGTGTTTCGATGGCGTCTATCCCATCGACGTGCCGGAAGACTTAAAGATAACCAAAATGATGCTTGAAGAGGAAGAATCGAAGATAAATGGCTAATAAAGCTGATGCCGGGAAAAAAGGCCTCACATATAAAGACGCCGGCGTGGATATCGAAGCAGGCGAACACGTTGTCGAACTCATCAAGAAATCGGTGCGCTCGACGTTTCGACCGGGCGTTTTAACCGATATCGGGGGCTTCGGTGGGCTGTTTGGCATCGACAAAGACCGCTATAAAGAGCCCGTCCTGGTAGCAGGCACCGATGGGGTCGGCACCAAGCTTAAGGTAGCCCACGAGCTTGATATTCATAACACGGTCGGCATCGACCTCGTCGCCATGTGTGTAAACGATATCCTGGTGCAGGGCGCAGAACCCCTATTTTTCCTGGACTACTTTGCAACAGGTTCCCTTGAGCCGGAAAAGACCGCCGCCGTCATCGAGGGTATCGCCGAGGGCTGCCGCCAGGCCGGATGCGCGCTTCTCGGCGGGGAAACGGCCGAGATGCCCGGCTTTTACGCGCCCGGCGAATACGATCTCGCGGGTTTTGCAGTAGGTATCGTCGACAAAGACAACGTCGTCACGGGCGAGGGCATCACCGAGGGTGACGCGATTCTAGGGCTGGCCTCAACCGGCCCACACAGTAACGGCTATTCGCTCATCCGAAAGCTTATCGAGACCCGGGGGCTTAACCTCACCCAATCGTATTGGGAGGGCTCTTCAAGCCTCGGCGAGGCCATCCTTGCCCCTACGAAAATATATGTAAAAAGCATTTTAGAACTTATTAAAACCTATCCCATAAAAGGCCTCGCCCATATAACGGGCGGCGGTTTGACGAATAATATCCCAAGGATACTGCCGGCAACAGTGGATGCGGCACTCAACTCGGGCTCATGGCCCGTGCCGCCGGTCTTTGATTTTATCCAGCAAGAGGGCGCGGTTTCCGTTGATGAGATGCGCCGCACTTTCAATATGGGCATCGGCATGGTCGTGGTGCTCGACCCATCCCACGTTAAAGAGGCAATGGCCCTGCTGACCCGTGAGGGCGAATCGGTCGTTAAGATCGGCGCGATTACCAAAGGGAACGGGGAGGTCAGGTATGTCTAACGGGAAGACCCGCTTAGGCGTCTTGCTCTCGGGCAGTGGCAGCAACCTGCAGTCGATTATCGACAAATGCGAAAGCGGCTATCTCCCCGCAGAGGTCGCGGTCGTCATTAGCAATAAGGCGGATGCGTATGGTTTGACCAGGGCTGCCAATCACGGCATTCCGGGGGTCGTTCTTGTGCGCAAAGACTACTCTGATGAGTTCTTCTACAACATGGCCATCCTTGAAGCCCTAAAGGAGCATGACGTTGAACTCGTCGTAATGGCCGGCTACATGCGCCTGCTGGGCCCGGAAGTCCTCGACGCCTACCCGAATCAAGTCTTAAACCTGCACCCGGCGCTCTTGCCGTCGTTTCCCGGCGCCCAGGGCATCAAAGACGCTCTGGATTACGGCGTTAAAGTGACCGGCGTTACGGTACACTTCGCGAACGAGATCTTTGACGAAGGCCCGATCATCCTGCAGGAGGCCGTTTCAATCGCCGAAGACGACACCGAAAACACCCTCGCCCAAAAAATCCACACCGTCGAGCACGTCCTGTACCCCCGTGCGATCAAACTCTACTGCGAAGGCCGCCTTCACATCGAAGGCAAGAGAGTTAGGATTTTGCAGGACACTAACTGGTAACATCGAGCAACCCAAATATTTCACCTCCCTTTGCAATTACGTTATAAACAGAATCAAGTATTAGCATTGACAACTACAACGTCGTCGTTTTAGTATTGTAAATACCGCTTGAGCCACTACCTGTTTGTAAAAAAGCGATTTCGATTCTGTTGGGCGTTAAATTTCATATTGGAGGGGTTTGTATGCTTGCAAGGTCGTACTGTTTCAAGTTCGCTAGACGGTTTACCTCTTTTTTGCTTGTTCTTCTACTATTGTTTGAACCTACCTTATCAATCGCAGCACCCCTACAATCTTCAGGAGCATCATCCAAAATAGTAGATGATAGGTTTAACCAGCGTAATCAAAGTGCTCCTGCGCAAAGAACGTCCCCAAGCACACAAACCGCTGGTCTATTTGATAGGTACTCTATAAAGAAATTTGCAAACACCCTTTTCTCAGCTCAGAGCATTTCTGGAACACAGGTTGGCGGTACAATAAGCCAAAATACAACCTGGACCGCGAGTAACAGTCCCTACGTTGTTACAAGCAATATCACTGTTAACTCTGGGGTTAAGTTTACCATTGAGCCTGGGGTTGTCGTTAAATTCAACCCGCAGCTTAAGCTAACGGTTAATGGAACGCTATTGGCCGATGGTACGGAAAGTAATAAAATCGTTTTTACCTCGATTAAGGATGATTACTATGCTGGGGACACCAACGGTGATGGTACTGCTACCGTGCCGGCAAAAGGAGATTGGTCGCAGCTCTATCTTGGCAGCGGTTCAACAAGCTCTGTGCTTGATAACTGCATAGTTAAATATGCCGGCTATTCGGCTTACTACGGCGCTATTTATGTCGCATCTCAAAGTTTCACGCTAACAAATAACACAATTGCAATGAACAGCACCTATGCTGTATATACGGCAACCAACACCACGCTTATTAAGAGTGGCAATACGGCAACAGATAACACGAGAAACGGCGTTTATGTGGCAAACGGAACGACATCAACCAATACTGTTTGGCAGGGCACTGATTTGCCTTATGTTGTCCTAAGCTTCGCGGTTGGTCAAAACAAATTACACACCGTTGCAGCAGGCACCGTGGTAAAGTTCGATTCCGGTGGCAGTATCTCTGTAAACGGTGGATTTAATGCATCCGGTACTGCTGAAGCATCCACCGTGTTCACTTCAGTCAAAGATGACACCTATGGAGGAGACACTAACAACGATGCCTCAACAACCGTACCTGCTAAAGGTGACTGGTCCTATGTGAAATTTAATGATCAGAGCATCGATGCCTCTTCAACAATTAGCTTCTCGCGCATCCGTTATGCCGGAAGTAGCACGGGCAGCATTTATCTAGCTAATGCGGCAGCTTCAATTGCAAATTCTGTGATTGAGCATAACCAGTATGCTGGTGTCTACCTAACCGGAAACTCACAACCGTCAATTATTGATAACAGAATTACGGATAATGCGTATGGCATCCAAGCAATTGATACGGCTACTCCCTCGATCTCACGAAATACCATGCAAGAAAACACCGGCACGTCTGATTCAAGTGCTATCTATCTTTCAAACAGCGCAGTAGCCATCATTACCGATAACACCCTTACCGCAAATACCTATGGGGTGTACATGAAGGGGTCATCGCAAGCAACCGTTTCCGCTAATGCTATTACCAACAACACGCAATATCCTATAGTAATGGCTGAAAGCTCGATGGTAAGCTGCCTATCTAATATTGTATCAGGCAATATGTACGATACAATCCTTCTCTCTGGTACAAGAACATAAGCGCAACAATACCGAAGCAAGATATAGACTATGGTATCGATGATTTCAAAATTGCTGAGGGTGTGACGGTTACGTTAGAGCCCGGAACTACTTTTAAGTTCCAGCGTAATACTAGTTCAATGGTTGTATGGGGAACGCTTCTTGCACAGGGAACAGCTGGAAGCAAGATTATCTTTACTTGCGTGGCAGATAGTAGATATTGGTCAGGTATCACACTATGGGAGAAAGCTGGCGGAAGTCGTTTTGAGAACGCTGAGTTCGATTTTGGCGGCCATGGCTCATCCTATAGCTATGCAGCGCTCGCAATTCGTAACTGCTCGCCCATCGTAAAAAACTGTGATTTTCGCTACAATGAATGCAGCGGTATTTATGTATATGGTAGCGCTGCGCAACCAATCATATCGCAATGCGTGTTTGATGCGAATGGATGTGGTATTGATTTTGCGAACTTCGCTTCAGGCTGCGTCACCCGTAATACGATAAGTCATAATGCTGACGACGGTATACGGACGGACTCGTCGAATCCCACTGTAGAACACAATGAATTTCTTTCAAACACTAATGGCGTTCGTATCAATATTGGTTCTAGCCCTCTACCACCGCAAGTAAACTACAATCACTTTTCGGGAAATGCCCAGTACGATATTTTGAACCCCCCAACGCCAATTATATTTACGGTTGGAAACTCTTTCGGAAACCCCTGCTACCATGTTGACGACAAAATTCCAATAGGCTATGAGACACCGACTGCGTATTCATATTGTTATAGGAACGTTTATGAACCACCTGCTGCTTATAGATTGGTGACTGGAGTATACTTAGTTTATGGAGGTTTTTTACCCGGCGACCCACTATTCAATTTTTCGTATGGAAATTACCTTTTTAGCGGCTTCTTTGGAGAACCGGTTAACTCATGTACAGGTAATTATACGGCAACTTACCAGGATCTCTCCATCCCTGGTAAGGGATTTGCAATAAACCTTGAGCGCTCCTATAACTCACAAGATACAACTCACACAGGTCACTTAGGATATGGATGGACCCATGCATACGAACAGGCGCTTTGCTTTTGTGGAGATGGTTCAATCGTTGTGCTTCTTGCCGATGGCAGACGCCAAACGTTTACATTAAACACCGATGGCACATACACATCGCCAACGGGGACATTTGAAAAGCTCGTCAAAAACCTGGATGGTACCTACTCATACATACACAAAGACCAATCAAGGCTAAATTTCGACACATTCGGTAATCTTACAAGACTTGTCGATCGCTATGAAAATACAACAACCCTCGCCTATAACACAGACTACCTGTTAACATCGGTATCCGCTCCGGGAGGGAGCAGTTTAACGTTCACGTATGAAAACGACCGCATCATCAAAGCCCAGGATAGCGCAGGGAGATTCGTCGAGTATGGTTATGATGTAAATGGAAATCTTACCTCGGTGAAAGATCTCAACGGTAAGATCACGACCTATACCTACGATACAAATCATCAGCTTCTAACTGTAAACGAGCCAAAACAATCCGCTAATCCTTTTTTAACCAATCATTACGTAAACGGAAAAATCGATTACCAATACGATGCATCTATGAGTAGAACGAGCTTTAGCTATGACACGACTGCCTCAAGGACCGACCTTATTGATAACAACGGGTCGAATCTTACCCACTACTACGACAGCCTCTTCCGCCTCACGAAACAGGTAAACGAAGTAGGCGGCACCAAGATATTTAACTACAATTCACAAGGCCTTCCTGAGTCTGTCACTGATGAGAATTCACATACCGTAAGGTTTTTCTATGATGCAAATGGCAATACGACGGGGACAATCGATGGTGCAGGCCATGAAACCAAGGCGGGATATGACCTTGCCACCAACAACATCCTCTGGAGCGAGGATGCAAATGGGGCACGAACCACTTACGCCTACGATCCGACCGGCAAATTCTTAACCTCAATTGCCAACCCGGTACAAAGCATGCAGTTTACCTATTATGATGACGGTCTCATTCATGAGCTTATCAGCGCCAACGCGACTACCACTTATGAATATAATGCAGTGGGTAATCTTACAAAGGTGACCGACTCATTAAATCAACCAACCTCATTCGGGTATGATAATGCCGGGCGGATGACTTCCGCAACGGATGCCAACGACCATAAGGTTCGCTTCACATATGACAATATGGGCAACATGCTTGCTATTAAAGATACGCTCTCGCTCGTCTATCCTTCCGAGAGGCACCAGGTTGATTTCACTTACGATGATAACGGCAATCAAGCATCCTTTACCGATGCGAACGGCAATACAAGCCAGTTTATGTACGATGATATGGATAATTTAACGGGGGTTGTCGATGCGCTTGATAATACCACGACATATACCTATAACCCCAACTATATGTTAAGCACCACGACGGATGCGAAAGGAAATACAACGACATATGACTACTGGCCGAACAACCTGCTAAAGAGCACAAAGGATGCTCTTAACAACCTTGCCCAGTACTTCTACGACGGTGTCGGAAACCTGACCAAGGTAATCTATCCCAACGGCAACGAAACCTATTGCGAATATGCTGCAGATAATATGCCGACGAGAATTACCTATAAAAACGAACCGACCTCATACGTCTTTGAGTACAACCCTACGCATACGCTAAAAGGCGTTACCGATGACCAGGGCCGGGTGTTTTCTTACGGCTATAATGAAGTGGGTTGGTTGGTCAACGCAACCGATACCGTAAACCCGCAAATGGCTAGTGGCTTCAATACCAGCTGGACCTACGATGCGGCGGGCAGAATCACTGGGCTTAAGACGGATACCGAAGATACAAAGACCTATGAATACAATCTGCGGGGTGACTTGATAACGCTCTTCCTTCCGACCGACCCTACTAGTTCACATACGGCCTTTATTTATGATAACGAGCGCCAGAGAACAGAGGTCGCAACCCCGGATGGCACAACGAGAGGTTATATTTACGACGAGGCGGGGAGGATTGCTTCGGTTGTAAATACCACCACTTCAGGAAATCAGCAATTCGCCTATTCCTACGATGCAAACGGCAACATCACGAATGTGAATACTACTACTCGCTATGGTTACGATGCGTTAAACAGGCTCACTGCATGGTACGACCAGATAAAGGATACAACCACTACTTATAGCTATGATGCTGCAGGCAACCTCACCTCTGCAATCGAGGGTACGCAAACTGTAAAATCTTTTACCTACAACTCCGCTAACCAGATAACGAACGCCGGCTTTAGCTATGATGTCAACGGCAACTTAACGTCCGATGACACCCATACATATAGCTACGATGGCGAAAACAGGCTCAAAGAGATAAAGCGAACAGCAGACAACCACACCATAGCAACCTATGAGTATGATTACCTGGGTAGAAGAATAAAGTCAACCGAAGAAACCCAGACCACTTACTTCCATTATCTAGGCACGACCGCTAATGTAATAGCAGAATCCGATGCCTCCGATACTATTGCCGCCCGCTACTCCTACGACGACAGAGGCCAGCTCATCGCAATGCAGAAAGGTGGTCAGACCTACTACTACCAGTTCAATGCCCATGGTGATGTGGTGTCCTTAACCAATAGCTCTGGCCAGGTGGTAAACACTTACTCCTATGATCCGTGGGGCAATATCCTCTCAGTAAATGAGCAGATAGCTAACCCTTATAGATATGCTGGGTATCGCTATGACGTGAATACTGATCTATATTATTTGTGGCATAGGTATTATAGCCCAGAGATAGGACGGTTCTTATGCCGCGATTTATATCCTGGGAATTTGAGAAATCCGCAGAGTACTAATGCATATCTTTTCTGTTTGGACAATCCGATAAATCTAACCGATTTAGACGGTCGGAACCCTATACTTATTGCAGCTCTCATAGGTGGGGGTGCAGGGGGTCTTGCTTACTTGGCATCCGTTGGTTTTATCTCGCACGGGAATTGGTGTAAGTTTAAATCATCATGGAATTGGTACGATTTTGGAACCTCCGTTGGCTTTGGGGCTATCTCGGGTGGAATTACTGGTGGATTTGGAACCGCGATGACAGTACAGCGAGCAATCTTAACAGGCGGGTTATCTAGCACGGGTCAATATCTAACATCAAACTATCTTCAGGGTAAAGACATAACTCCAGCGGGCTATGCATTAAGTTTTGCATTAGGTTCGGTTGGTGGTCGGCTAGGTATCGGTGAAGCTAGTACGGGTCTTGTAGCTGGATTCCGTGACACTATCTTAGGTACTATACAGAATGTTGTCGAGCCACCTTTAGAAAGGATATTAACGCCATATGAGTAAAACTATTATAGAAGTTATCTTGCCTGGATTAATGTGGAGTATTCTTCTTTGGATGCTAGGCAAAAGTACCTTTTGGGTTTGGGGTGGTCAGATTCGTAGTAATATCGGTGAGAGAATTCTTAGAACAATTAAACCAGCAAAGCCGCGACCATCTAGGTCAGGTAGAATTATGGGCGTAATTTTAGTCAACGAGGCTTATCTATTTATGGCTTTGGTTTTGGTAATTTCAATTGCAGTTCAAAATTTGCAATCAAAGATAATAATCTCGCAGTGTTTTGGCATTATTGCTGTATTCTTACCTGGTCTTATCTCGCTATTCTTCAAAGAATAGATTTCCAAGTAGGCCTATTGAGTATTTCCTATCATGCTGACAATAGCTAACATGATATCTTCAACCTTTTATAAATATATCCGCCATCCGCTTTACGGTTCGCTCTTGTTTCTTGTCTGGGGGATAGTTTTCAAACACCTATCGGTTATTGGCATCGTCATTACGCTTATTGCAACATTGTCCCTAGTGGGTACCGCAAAGGTCGAAAAGCGTGAGAATACCCAAAGGTTCGGTTCGGCTTACACCGAGTATATGAAGGCCACGCACATGTTCATCCCCTTTGTGTGGTAATCACAAACCCACAAGATAATTACCCAGGACGATAGCCTAAGCCTACAGCTTACAGTATAATCAGTAGCATGCTACTAGATTTTCAATTCAAGGGGGACGAATATGATCGATAAAATCAAAATCAGGCGGGCTATTATTAGCGTCTCGGATAAAACGGGGGTAGTCGAGTTCGCCAAGGGATTAAAGTCAATGGGGGTCGAGATCCTCTCCACCGGCGGTACCGCCAAGGCATTGCGTGATGCCGGGGTCGTCGTGATCGAGGTATCCGAGTATACCGGTTTTCCGGAGATGATGGAGGGCAGGGTGAAGACCCTTCATCCCAAGATTTCCGGGGGCATCCTTGCCGACCGCAGGAAAGAAGAGCACATGCGCCAAATCGCCGAGGCCGCGATAGAGCCGATCGACCTCGTGTGCGTTAACCTCTATCCGTTTGCCGCAACTATCGCGCGGCCCGATGTAACGCTCGATGAGGCGATTGAAAACATCGATATCGGTGGACCGACCATGATCCGTGCCGCCGCCAAGAATTTCGAAGGGGTAGCGGTCGTCGTTGACGCATCGTGGTACCCGAAGATCATCGACGAGATGCAGGCAAACGATGGTGCGGTTACCCGCGACACCCGCTTTGCGTTATGCAAGGAGGCGTTCAAGCACACCGCCATGTACGACTCGACCATCGCCCAGTGGCTGTACGGACGCGACGGCAAAGAGTTTCCCGAGGTGCTGACCTATACGTTCGAGAAGATCATGGATACCCGCTACGGCGAGAATCCGCACCAGAAGGCGGCCTACTACAAGCAAGCGGGCGCACCGGCGGACACGCTTGTCAATTTCAAGCAGATTCACGGCAAAGAGCTTTCATATAATAATATCCTCGATATGAACGCGGCCTGGGGCCTGGTCTGTGAGTTCGACGGACCGGCTTGCGCCATCATCAAGCATAATAATCCGTGCGGCTGTGCTAGCGGTACCGAACTCGCCGACGCATACCAGAAGGCATACGAGTCGGACACCGCCTCGGCCTATGGCGGTATCGTTGCGGTCAACCAGATAGTCGATAAAACTACTGCCGAGAAAATGGCTACCATCTTCATCGAAGTCGTTATCGCCCCTGGCTATGATCAGGATGCGCTTGATGTTCTCACGCAAAAAGCCAATCTTCGCTTAATCGATACGGGCGGGGTCACCAAGATGGACTACTTCGATTACGATATTCGAAGGGTCAACGGCGGCGCGCTCGTCCAGGACTTCGACAACATCGAGGAGCCGGTTGCCAACTGGCGTGTAGTAACTGAGGCGCAACCGACGGAGGCCCAGTGGAAGGATATGGCCTTCGCCTGGAAGGTCGCCAAACACGTTAAATCCAACGCCATTATCTATGTGAAGGATCAGGCCACGATGGGCGTAGGCGCGGGTCAGATGAGCCGCGTGGACTCTACATGGCTTGGAGCCCGCAAGGGTGGGGAAAAGGTAAGAGGCGCCGTTGTCGCATCCGATGCCTTCTTCCCGTTTAGAGACGGCCTTGACGCAGCGGTCGAAGCGGGCGCAGCCTGTATTGTAGAGCCCGGCGGTTCGGTACACGACGACGAGGTAATCGCCGCCGCCAACGAACACGGCATCCCGCTCGTCTTCACCGGAAAGCGCCACTTCAGGCACTAGTCGCCGGCGGACATAGATGCGCACAACAGCATCCGGCGTTTGACATCGGGGATTAGCTGTAGTATCATATCTTTTGCTGTAGCGGTAGTGCTCCACATGCCGCTACACTATTTTTGTTTACGTGTTTCGTTAATCCGTAAATTCGTTTGGGCCGTTAGCTCAGCTGGTAGAGCACCGGACTTTTAATCCGGGTGTCGAAGGTTCGATCCCTTCACGGCTCACTGCGCCCCCATCGTCTAGTGGCCTAGGACACAGCCCTTTCAAGGCTGCGGCGGGGATTCGAATTCCCCTGGGGGCACAAAATCATCTCTGATGTTTTTGTAGAGCAATGGACCATTT
>NZ_JBTSLF010000020.1:0-25803 GCF_054640775.1 Candidatus Aquicultor sp.
AATAGCCTGGTTTGATTTCGATAACATCAGGATCTTCATAACTTATGGAGGCGCCGAGCCGCTCGAGAACCGCCGCCATAATTTTGACGTCGGTGATAAGCGGCACGTTGGTGAGCACCGTCTGCTTTTCCGTCAACAGCGCCGCCGCCATGAGCTTAAGCGCAGAATTCTTGGCGCCGCCTACCCTCACGGTACCGCTAAGCCGATTCCCACCCCGGACTATAAATCTGCCGTTCATGTAGTTAGCTTCGTAAGAGAGTTCCATTAGTGACTTCCATTAAGAGTTCCATTAGTTACATCTTCTCTTCATAGTTCCCCGAGACGACCGCATAAAAACCAGGGTAAGCTTTGTAAGCCTACCCTGATTAAAAAGAATAAAGGAGAATAAAGTGATGGTCAACTTAAAATCGTCGATAACTACAGCCCTTTTTGGGCTACCATCATTTATACAGCCATTATTTATAGTTTGTATCCGTCATGGAAATCTAACCGTTACGCTAGATTATCCGTTGCGTAACCTAACCGTTACGTCTTTGGGCAACCTTGATCCTGAGAAGTGCTTTTCTTAAGCTTATCTCGGCTTCAAGCTCTTTTTCGTCATCGGATTTGGCGTCAGCAAGCTCTTTTTCGCGCTCCTGCTTTTTCTGCTCGGCGCGCGCAACGTCAATTTGCTGAGCTAGCTCAGCCGCATCGGCCAGTACAGTCGCCTTGTCATTGCTGAACTCAAGGTAACCGCCCAAGACTGCAATATACTCTTGCCCATTGTCGTGCTTAACCCTCATCTCGCCTATCTCAAGAGGTGTGACGATCGGAATATGGCCTGCCATAATTCCAAGCTCACCCTCTACGCCGCGTACGACGACCATTTCGGCCTCGCCGCTATAGACGATTCTCTCGGGGCTAACCACTTCGCACAATAGCTTGCGATCAGCCATGTATGTAAACCTCCAACTTTAAGAAGCTATACTGTCGCCATAAGTGTTTCGGCTTTAGCGATAACCTCGTCAATTCCTCCGACATACCGGAATGCCTGCTCGGGCAGCGAATCATGCTTGCCTTCGATGATCTCCTTGAAACCGCGGACCGTTTCGGAAATCGGCACATACTTGCCAGACTGACCGGTAAACGCCTCAGCAACGTTAAACGGCTGGCTAAGGAACTGCTGGATCTTACGCGCTCTCTGAACGATGAGCTTATCTTCCTCTGAAAGCTCGTCCATACCGAGAATCGCGATGATATCCTGAAGCTCTTTGTACCTCTGCAGGATCTGCTGAACCGCCTGGGCTACCTGATAGTGCTCTTCACCAACCGCGCCCGGCTCGAGAATTCTTGATGAAGACTCAAGTGGGTTAACCGCCGGGTAGATACCCAGCGAGGCGATATCCCTATCAAGAACCGTCGTCGCGTCAAGATGCGTAAACGCAGTTGCCGGCGCCGGGTCGGTCAAGTCGTCGGCAGGTACGTAGATCGCCTGTACCGATGTGACTGATCCCGTACGAGTCGACGTGATCCTCTCCTGCAGGTCGCCCATCTCTGTACCGAGTGTCGGCTGATATCCTACAGCGGACGGCATACGTCCGAGAAGCGCCGATACCTCTGAACCCGCCTGTGTAAAGCGGAAGATGTTATCGATAAACAGAAGTACGTCTCTTCCCTGATCACGGAAGTACTCCGCGATTGTCAGACCGGTCAGACCCACGCGTAGACGTGCGCCCGGCGGCTCGTTCATCTGACCGAACACGAGCGATGTCTTGTCGATAACGCCCGATTCCTTCATCTCAACCCACAGGTCGTTACCCTCACGGGTACGCTCGCCTACACCGGTAAATACGGAGTAGCCACCATGCTTGGTCGCAATGTTGTGGATCAACTCCTGGATCAAAACGGTTTTACCTACACCGGCACCACCGAACAGACCGATCTTACCGCCTTTAACATACGGCGCCAAAAGGTCGATGACCTTGATACCGGTCTCGAAGATCTCGGCGGTCGGCATCAACTGGTCAAACGCCGGTGGTTTGCGGTGAATCGGATAATGATCAGACGCATTGACCGGCCTGTCATCATCGATAGCTTGACCGAGAACATTGAGAAGTCTTCCCAATGTTGCCTCTCCTACCGGTACGGTAATCGCTGATCCTGTATCGACGACCTCCATACCCCTTACCAGGCCATCGGTGGACGACATAGCTACCGCCCTAACTTTACTTCCCTCTAAGTGCTGCTGAACTTCGGCAACGATCTCTACCTTGCCTCGCGGCGTATCGGCCGAAATCTTAAGAGCGTTATAAATTGGCGGGATTTCGTTGGGCTCGAACTCTGCATCGAGAACAACACCGATAATCTGAACTATTCTCCCTGTGCCCATTTACACTTTTCACCTCTATTCTTACTACACGTAAATAGTGGCATTACTGCCAAAAATTACTAACGAAAACATACAATCTATCTATTTCAAATCGATCATAGATATCGATTTCGCTTAGATCTATCCGCTCAAGGCGGGAAACTTGCGCTTCCTCCTTAGCTCTAGGCTCACGGCTCAAGGCAATTATATAGTTGTACTTGATAATACCTATGTTGGTCGATCGGCGTGAAAGGCCTAAAGCCTTCAGCCTAGAGGAATCCCTACGGATTCTTCCTTGAGCCGACTACGCTTCTTTTAGCGCATTGGCGCCGCCTACGATCTCGGCAATCTCTTGCGTGATCTGCGCCTGACGTGCCCTGTTATACCATCTGGTATACTTCTCGATCATCTCGCCTGCGCTATCGGTTGCGTTCTTCATGGCCGTGCGTCGGGCTGCTTGCTCGCTTGCAGCCGATTCCATAAGGGCCCGCAAGATAACCGTATCCACATACCGTGGCAACAGATCGTAGAGAACGCGTACCGGATCGGGCTCGAACTCGTATGCGGCGGCAGCTTTACCTTCCTCACCTGTTGCGGTTATCGCCTCCTGCTTTATCGGCAGGAGCTGGTGAATAGTCGGCTTCTGCTCCATCATCGATTTAAAGTGATTAAATAAGATATACACCTTATCGACGGTACCCTCTTGATACATATCAACCAGCTTATCCCCGATTATTTTGGCCTCAACAAACGTTGCGAAATCCGGGAACGTGGTATGGGACTCCAATATGTCATATCCGGCAAACTTGAGATATCCAAGGCCTTTTCGACCGACGACGATAAACTTAGCGTTTTTGCCCTCTGCGGTCTCCTGACGATAGATCGCCTCGGATTGGCGCAGGATGTTCATATTAAAGGCACCGCACAAGCCACGGTTGGATGTTATCGGTACGATGATTACATTCTCAACATTCTCATGCACCTGCAAGAGCGGATGGCTATCCACCCCGACGTTCTGCGCAACGTTGTTGAGAACATCCATCATCTTTAGAGCATACGGACGTGCCGCTTCAATGCGCGCCTGAGCCCTTCTGATCCTCGCAGTCGCAACCATCTCCATGGTTTTCGTAATTTGCCGCGTTTTCTCAACGCTTTTTATTCTGCTTAAGACCGCTCTAGCTTTTGACATTATCCATCATCCTTACACTACAGAGACTTGCCGACAAATATCTGCTTGAACTCGTTGATGACTTCACCCAGTTTTTTCTCGGTCTCCTCTGAGATTGTTTTCTCTGCAGCGATCGCTTTCGCTATATCGGGATATTTACTGTGGACAAGCTCAAGCAAGCCGGTTTCAAACTCTTTTAGCTTCGGAACCTCGATATCATCGAGATATCCGCGAACACCGGCGAAGATCGCGATAACCTGATCCTCAACCACCATCGGTGCGTACTGTCCCTGCTTCAATATCTCGACCATGCGCGCACCTCTAGCAAGCTGTGCCTGTGTGGCTTTGTCCAGGTCGGAACCGAACTGGGCAAATGCCTCGAGCGCACGGAAGTTCGCAAGATCCAGCTTCAAGCTACCCGCGACCTGCCTCATGGCTTTAACCTGCGCGTTACCACCAACTCGTGACACCGAAATACCGACGTTGATAGCCGGACGCACGCCTGAGTAGAAGAGATCCGACTCAAGGAAGATCTGGCCGTCGGTAATTGAAATAACGTTGGTCGGGATATATGCGGAAACGTCTCCCGCAAGAGTCTCGATAATCGGCAAAGCGGTAAGTGAACCGCCGCCAAGCTCATCACTTAACTTACAAGCCCTCTCAAGAAGCCTTGAGTGGAGGTAGAAAACGTCACCCGGGTATGCCTCGCGGCCTGGTGGACGCCTCAGAAGAAGCGACATCTGACGATAGGCCTGCGCCTGCTTGCTCAGGTCATCGTAGATAATAAGGGTGTGTTTCCCATTGTACAAATAGTGCTCAGCCATAGCGCAACCCGAGTACGGCGCGATGTACTGCAACGGCGCCGGGTCGCTCGCTGAAGAGACGACGACGATCGTGTACTTCATCGCATCGTTTCTCTCAAGGGTCTCAACAACCTGCGCAACGGTTGATGCTTTGCCGCCAACCGCAACATAAACGCAGATAACACCAGTATCTTTCTGGTTGATAATCGCGTCGATTGCGACAGCGGTCTTTCCGGTTCTGCGGTCGCCGATAATAAGCTCGCGCTGACCGCGGCCTATCGGAATCATGGAGTCAATAGCCTTCAATCCGGTCTGCAGCGGCTCCTTAACACCTTGCCTCTGCACAACGCCCGGGGCCAGCCATTCAATCGGCCTGTAGCCTTCCGAGTTGATCGGGCCCTTACCATCAATAGGCTCCCCTAACGGGTTTACGACACGGCCAAGGAGCCCTTCGCCGACCGGAACTTCAGCAATACGTCCGGTACGCTTGACGATATCTCCCTCTTGAACCTGGAGGTAGTCACCAATAATAACGGCACCCACATTATCCTCTTCGAGGTTAAGGGCGAGTCCCATTACTCCATTGGGGAACTCCAGCATTTCGTTGGCCATGACGCCGCGGATTCCGTGGATAATCGCGATACCATCTCGGGCTTCGAGAACCGTTCCAACCTCTTCGATCTCTACTTGAGGTTCGTACTTTTCAATTTCTTGCCTCAGTAGCGAGGCAATTTCTCTCGATTTGATTCTCATACACCTTCTCCTTACCGCGTTTGAATTAACTTTTCACGTAAGTCGTTCAAACGTGATTTTACGCTAGCGTCGATAATTTGATCATTCGTATAGATCAACATTCCGCCATAAATACTCGGATCGACTGTTGTCTCGAGTATTACTTCTTTTTTAAGCGTTTCTGTGAGCCTGTTCTGCATTTTTGCTTTTAACTCATCGTCGAGAGGAACAGCGGTTACTATCTTCGCCACCGTCCTTCTGCTCTGCTCATCCAGCAACATGTCGAACTCGTTTCGCATTTCGTTGAACAAGTTCTCGCGATTGTTGTCGAACATGACCCAGAAGAAGTTTCGCGTGAGGACCGATACCTCCTGAAGGAATACCTTGTTGAAGACGCTTTTCTTCTCTTCGCTGCTAATTTTGATCGATTGGAAGAAACCTTCAAACTCAGGATCGGCAAACAGCTCACCGACAACATCAATTTCCTGGGCCACTTTTTCAAGTTCACCCTTGCCCTGGGCCGCCTCAAACAACGCTTGTCCGTATTCCCTAGCTACTTGTTCGGCCCTCATTATGAGCGACCCACTTCACTAAGGTATTTTTCGATGAGCTGTTCGTGTGCGTTCTTGTCAAGCTCTGCTTCAATGACCTTAGAAGCCAATTCAACGCTGATGTTGCCGACTTCCGCCCGCAACTCTTTGATCGCCTGCTCGACATCGCGTTGAATCTGCTCATCGGCTTTTGCGATCATGCGTTTGCCTTCTTCGTCGGCCTTGTTGACAATTTCTTGTCTTAAGTTTTCGCCGAGTTGTTTACCTTCGGCTATGAACTTCTGTGCCTCGGCTCTCGCCTCGGCTAACTTTTCCTCATAGTCTCTGAGCAAACGTTCTGCCTCTAGCCTTGCGTGTTCTGCCTGCTCGATCGACTCGCGTATTTTACGCTCACGTGCGTCCAACATCTGGACAATCGGACCGAATCCGAACTTACCGAGCAACACTACTAGAAGGAAGAACGCTATAGCCGTGTAGACTATCAGGGGTTGGTTTAATGCAATCATTTGCAACCCACCCATTTCTTAGAACAAATGATTTAGTCCTGTCTTTTTTTTCTTCCTCCTACTTTGAGAACAGCAGGATACTGATAACGAAGCTATAAAGTGCGATAGCTTCGGCGAACGCGATACCGATAAACATCGTCGTTCTGAGAGTTCCTGTAGCCTCCGGCTGGCGTGCCATACCCTCAAGTGCCTTTCCGGCGAGGATACCTACACCGATTCCAGGGCCGATAGCACCGAGACCTATTGCGAGGCCTGAACCAAGATGTGCAAGAGAACCTTCCATTTATAGATTACCTCCTCTCTGTAATTCCTAATGTTTACTCCCGATTACCTCTACTATTTTAGTGATCGGGATGCATTGCTGCGCCTATGTAGAGCGCCGACAATATAGCAAAGATATACGCCTGGATAAAGGCGACAAATATTTCAAATGCATCCATGATGATGGCAAACAAGAATGGAAACGGCGCTACAGCCCAGCTGCCGAAGAGAATTATAAGACCCAATAACGCGCCGATAACAATGTGACCTGCAAGCAAGTTGGCAAAAAGTCGGAGGGCCAGTGAGAGAGGTTTAGCCAACTGGCTCACGATCTCGATTGGATACAGGATAAAATAGAGCCAAGTCGGTAGCCCGCCAGGCGCAAGATTTTTAACGTATCCGAAAGGACCCTGCTTTATCATTCCCATCAACACAAATGTCGCGAACACTATAATGGCCATTGTCGCCGTAAAGTTAATATTTGCCGTTGGGGAATTGGAACCAGGGATCAAACCAAGAAGGTTGTTAAAGAGGACGAAGAAGAAAATAACACCGATAAATGGAAGCCACTTCTTACCTTCGTGCCCCATGTTGGGATCAACAATGTCTAGCTTGATAAACTGAACAAGCCCCTCGATGGCATTCCTGAGACGACCAGTCGGAACTAATTCCTTTGCTCGAGCAGTATACAAAATAAGGCCTGCCACAATGATTGTAGCGAGCCATACCACAACTACCGCTTTGTTTATTGAGAAATCGATTCCGAAGAGGTGCATTCCCGGTCCGTGGGGAAGTGGGATTCCGAAGTACTCGTAGGCGTGCTCGTTTGAAAGGCTAAATTCATTTAAAAGTTCAGTCAATACGGAGCCGCCAGCTTCTTCTGCCGCCAATTTAACTACTCCTTTCTTGGCCGATAAGCCAGGTAAACTAATCTCTTAACCAATTTTTAACGCTTATGGCTAACACGACTGTAAAGCCAACTGCGATTGTGACCAGTACAACCAGCAAGTTCAATTGTACAATACGCGATACGAGAAATGCCAGTAACCACAAACCGATCAGCCGTATCCAAAAACCTGCTACAGTTATGCTAACTACCGCACCAGCCGATTTTTTCAGGTATTGATCCGATTTCTTAGCGAAACCAACGGAGCTTCCGACATATAAGCCAAGAAAGATAAGTCCGACGAAAGCGCTCTGCAAACCCAGCAACCCTTTGAAGTACCAACCCGCCAGTAAAGCTCCTATCCAGAACGGGAGCCCGTAGAGTACGACCTCTTTTAAATTAAACGGGGGCTTATGACGCAGGCTCGTTCGTTTCTTACTTTGAGGAACCACGTTTATGTTGCTCCTCTTTCTGCTCTTCTTCAGTGATAACACGGTACATATTTAAAAATCCTGCTATGGAACCTATTACCATCCCGACGACTAACGCCCACGGACCCTGATAGCCGGTTATCCGATTAAAAGCCCAGCCTAGGAAAGTTCCGATAAATACCGCTGCTGCTAGCTCAGTCCCAAGAGATACAAATCTCATCAGGTCGGCAGAAGAAGATTTCGGGGCTGTTTCCTGCTTCTTTTTGCCTGTCTTTATGCTTTTGTCAGTTGCCGTCTGCGCGGAACTTTCGTTAACCGCTTCGGCTGTTTCTTTATTGACCGGTCGATCTTTCTCGATGACCTTTCCGAATTCCCAATCATAATTGACTTCGTCATCTTCGTCGGGCCGCCGATCGTCATCTGATTGTAACATTTGTAGCATATTATGCTCCAACCCTTAGAATTCTACAATAATTTTCACATAGTTTCAATAGCTTGGTTGCCTATTTTAGCGAACATCGTTAAAAATGTAACGTTTAAAAGCGCTGCTAGGCCTTGAAAGTGAGCTGATTGACCCTGATACCCGCTTCGCTAAGTAATTCCTCGGATAAGGGGTCCGGGTACCCTTCTTCGTAGAATATTTCCATAATGCCCGCATTTATTAACATCTTTGCACACAGGACGCAGGGCTGGTGAGTGCTATAGATCGATGCTCCTTTGACAGCTACCCCGTAGAGCGCAGCCTGGATGATGGCGTTTTGCTCGGCATGAAGCCCACGGCAAAGCTCGTGGCGCTCACCGGAAGCGATCCCCTTCTCTTCACGGAGACAGCCGACGTCGTAACAATGCTTGATGCCGGAAGGCGCACCGTTGTATCCGGTGGCAAGAATTCTTCTATCGCGTACTAAAAGCGCACCGATTTTGCGCCGCAAGCATGTGGAGCGCTGTGAGACTTGCCTGGTGATATTCATAAAATACTCATCCCAGGAGGGACGAACATCGCTCATAGATTTCCCTTCTAAACCCCAACCGTGAGGCCCTTATAAATCGGGAACGCCTCGCACATGCTGATGATCTCGCCCTTGACGCGTTTCAAGGCGGTCTCATCGCTCATGGATTCAAGCGTGTCGGCGATCAGGCTTGAGAGCTGCCTGGTTTCGGCTTCTTTGAGGCCGCGCGTCGTAATCGCCGGCGTGCCAAGACGAATACCGCTGGCCACCGACGCGCTTCTCGTCTCAAACGGGATCGTGTTCTTGTTGGCGATAATACCGACCGAAGCCAGCACGTTTTCGGCGTCTACGCCGGTAATCCCCTTATTCGTCAGGTCGACCAACATCAGGTGCGTGTCGGTGCCCCCCGAGCAGATTCTAAAGCCCCGCTCGGTCAAGGCCGCGGCCATCGCGCGCGCGTTTGTGACGATATTTTCCGAGTACGTTTTAAACTCATCGGCCATCGCTTCTTTGAAACAGACCGCTTTCGCGGCCACCGTATGCATCAACGGCCCGCCCTGAGTGCCCGGAAATACTGCTTTATCAAGGGCTTTCCCATACTCCTCGCGTGCCAGGATAAGACCGCCGCGTGGGCCTCGGAGCGTCTTATGCGTGGTTGTCGTAACGATATCGCTGTAAGGTACCGGGCTCGGGTGGACGCCGGTCGCGACAAGGCCCGCGATATGGGCGATATCAACCATAAGGTATGCCCCGACCTCATCCGCAATCGATTTAAACGCCTGAAAATCTATAATCCTCGGATACGCGCTCGCCCCCGTTACTATCATGCGGGGTTTGTGTTCGACGGCGAGCTTGCGGATCTCATCGTAGTCGAGTTGCTCGGTCTCGTGGTCGACGCCGTATGCGACCACGTTATATATCTGCCCTGAAAGATTTGCGGGGCTGCCGTGCGACAAGTGACCGCCGTGCGACAACATGAGCCCCATGATCGTATCTCCGGGCTTTAGAAGCGCCAGATAGATGGCCGCGTTTGCCTGAGAGCCGGAATGGGGTTGCACATTGGCATACTCTGCCCCAAAAAGCTCCTTTGCCCGGTCGCGGGCAAGGTTCTCGGCGATATCCACGAACTCACAGCCGCCATAATAGCGGTGTCCCGGATATCCTTCGGCGTATTTGTTTGTCATGACCGATGCCTGTGCCTCAAGCACGGCGTCGCTAACATAGTTTTCTGAAGCTATAAGATCCAGTGTGTTTTGCTGGCGGGTCAGTTCTCCCTGGATAGCCTGCCAGATTTGCGGATCATTTACTCGTAACGTCATTGCTCACTCCTGGTTGTTCTCGATCTCACTTATCTTACTCACGCGCTTGGCGTGTCGTCCACCTTCAAACTCGGTCTTGAGCCAAACTCTCAATATTTCTTCGGCCATCCCCGGGCCGATGATTCGCGACCCAACGGTCAGAACGTTCGCGTCGTTGTGCTCGCGGCTAAACCTCGCGCTCACCGGTTCGCCGCAATTGGCCGCCCGGACGCCCTTTACTTTGTTCGCCGCAATGGCGACGCCGATTCCCGTGCCGCACACAAGCACGCCACGGTCGAACTCGCCACTGGCCACCTTAACTGCAACCGACTTGGCGAAATCGGGATAATCCACGGACTCCTCACTCATCGTGCCGACATCGAGGAACTCGACTCCCTCCTGCCGGAGGACTTCCTTCAGTTCTTCTTTCATGCCGTACCCGGCATGGTCGGCGCCTATTACGATCCTCCAACTCCCTTACCGCCTTTCCTGAACCTACCGTTAACGCAGTCCTTTAAAGGATACCCCCGAGCTTACAGCCTTGTAAAGTAGTTAACTATTAGTTAATCGCCCTTCTAATTCTTCCCGCGTTATATATCCTTCGCGGATGACCTTAGGCTCTCCCGAAGAGACATCCACTACCGTCGATTCGATCCCGAGTTCGGTTGGACCGCCGTCGACGATATACGATACGCGGCCCCAGAGGTTTTCTTTGGCCTCGTTCGCGGTCTTTGGGCTCGGGCGGTCGGCTATATTTGCGCTGGTTGTCGCAAACGCAACGCCGGCAAGCTCGATTATCATCCTTACAATAAGGCTATTAGGGCAGCGGATCCCCACGGTCTCGCCGCCGGCCGTAACTTCAGAGGGTACTACCGGTTTTTTCTTGAATATCAAGGTCAGCGGACCGGGCCAGTACGCTTCGATCAACTTCTTAGCGACCGGATTTATTTCCTCAGCATACTTCTCGACATCCGCGGGATTCGCGATCATGAGTATTAACGGCTTGTCGGCTGGGCGCTCTTTGGCAGCAAATATGGCCAGGTCCGCCTCGGGGATCATTGCGTTCGTCCCGATGCCGTAAACGGTATCTGTGGGAAAAACGATAAGCTCCCCCGCCCACGCCGCCTCTGCGACCGGCGCCAGCCTCTCCGTCTTGGGATTATCCGGGTCGACGGTGACAAGTTTCGTCTCTCGTGGAACAAATCCCGCCATGCTACACCTTCCGTGCCGTAACGATGCGGTCGACGCCCTGGTAGTCTTTACGGACTTCGATATCCTTAAAGCAGCCGGCGTCGTTCAACAAAGCCATAACGTAAGAGGCCTGGTCGATGCCGATTTCAAGGAGCAACATGCCGCCCACTACCAAAAACTGCGGGGATTGACGAATAATGGCTCGGTAAAAATCGAGCCCGTCTTCACCGCCGTCAAGGGCTTCTACCGGTTCAAACCGGACCTCCCGCTGCAGGACGGCAAGCTCGCGGTGCGGGATGTACGGCGGATTTGAGACCACCATATCAATCCGCCCGCGTAAATCACTAAGACCGCTCAACACATCCGATGCAACCGCATGGACCCTGCGATCGACCCCATATGCGCGAGCGCTTTCATCGGTAAGTGAAAGCGCCTCCGCGGATATATCGGCTGCGTAAACAATCGCATGTTCGTACTCGTACGCGATGCTGACGGCGATTGCGCCGGTACCGCTTCCTATGTCGATAACGGTTCTGGGACCGCCAAGCTTGTTAAGTTCAGAGAGCGCCGCCTCGACCAGAAGTTCTGTCTCGGGTCGCGGGATGAGCACACCCTCACGACACGCCAGGTCGAGATGTCTGAACTGCTGGTGCCCGAGGATATACTGAAGCGGCTTTCCCGTGAGCCTCTCATCGATGGTTCGCACGACAAATTCAAGCTCGGACGGCGTAAGAATGCGCTCCCGATTCAGGTAAAGCTCTGTCCTGGAACAACCCAACGCGTCTTCGAGAATTCTCTCCGCCTCGACCTGCGGGCATAACACAGTGCCACCCTCTAATTGAAGGGTGGCCCGGTTGAGAACATGATTCACTGTGTCTAAAACTTTATCTATCGCCATCATTGCACCTTACACCACCTGCTTGAGCTTCTCCGCCCTATCGGCTGCGGCCAGCGCGTCGATTAGGTCGTCGATTTCTCCTTCGAGAATCGCTGGCAGGTTATGAACCGTAAAGTTGATACGGTGATCGGTGACCCTTCCCTGCGGGAAGTTATATGTCCTGATCCGCTCGCTGCGGTCTCCGGTACCGATCTGAGAGCGCCGCTGTGCGGTAAGCTCGGCCTGCTGTTCCTCGAGCATCTTCTCATAGAGGCGCGCGCGCAGGATTCTCATCGCCTGCTCGCGGTTTTGCAGCTGGCTCTTCTCGTCCTGACACTGGACGACAAGACCGGTTGGCAGGTGCGTTAGCCTCACCGCGGAGTCGGTAGTGTTAACCGATTGGCCGCCCGGGCCGCCCGACCTGAAAACGTCGACTTTAACGTCGTTCGGGCCGATCTCGACTTCGACATCCTCGGCCTCGGGCAAAACGGCAACCGTCACCGTCGATGTGTGAATCCTTCCACCGGACTCGGTGGTCGGAATCCTCTGGACACGGTGGACGCCGGACTCGTATTTCAGCCTGCTGAAGGCGCCATCGCCCTTAACCTCGAAGATGATCTCTTTAAAGCCGCCCGCATCCGACGGGCTCGAACTTAAAACCTGCACCTTCCAGCGTTTTGCCTCGGCATAACGGGTGTACATCCTGAAAAGATCGCCGGCAAAAAGGCTCGCCTCATCGCCGCCGGCACCCGCCCTGATCTCGACGATAATATCCTTCTCGTCGTTCGGATCTTTTGCTACCAGCAGAAACTTGATGTCTTCCTCAACTTTGTCTCGCTCCTCACGCATTGACTGCAGCTCGGCACGCAGAAATTCCTGCATGTCATGGTCTTTCTCTTCTTTGACCATTTCCTGAGCGTCGGTTATCCCGTTTTCCAGCTCTTCCAGGCGCTTGATAAGGTTGATAAGGGGCGTCATCCCGGCGTGCGCTTTTGCATACTCGCGATACTTATTCTGATCGCCGATTACCGCCGGATCGCTTAATTGCTCCGTTATTTCGTTGTACTTATTTAAAACTTCTTGTAATCTCTCCAACATTGTATTCACCAATATTTCTAGTCATTAGGTGCGCTCAAACAACACGAAGCTGCAGATACGCCCCTTTTACCAACTTTTAATTATAATAGAAACGAGATTAGATTAGAAGCCGACAGGAGGTGCATGCAGGACGTGCAGGCCTTCTCTTTACGATGTTACGATGATTCAAGTTCGATCAAGGCGGGACTGGTCTCTGCCTCGACCTGAGGTTGCCCCGCGTCTTCAGGCACCGGTTCCTCTTTTACAAATCCCTCGACACCCTCGGCGGCAAGAACATCCTTGAGCGCTTTGATGGCGACCTCGAGCTGTGACTCATCGGGTTCTTTAGTGGTTAGTCTTTGAAGCGCCATGCCCGGCCACATGAGGATTCTCATCATCCAGTTCGTGCTGTATTTCGCAGCAATCCTGGTTACTTCATAAGAGATACCGGCGACCAACGGGATAAGGATTATCTTGCCGGCAATCCTGGTAAGCACATTCGTCGTTGGAAGAAACGAGAACGCGAGGATAGCGACCACCATAACGATGAGCATAAAGCTCGTGCCGCAGCGTATGTGAAGCGTCGTGTATTTGGCTGCGTTTGCGGGGGTCAACTCCTCGCCCGCCTCAAAGGCGTGGATGGTTTTATGCTCTGCCCCGTGGTACTGAAAGACACGCTGGATATCCTTGATTTTCGATACTACGGCGATGTAGATAACAAAAATGCTTATCCTGAATACACCCTCGACGAGGGCAAACAAGATACGGTTGTCGATCAGTTGGTGAGCGGATCTGGTCAGGTAGAATGGGACAACCATGAACAGGCCGATGACTAAAACAAGCGCCAGGCCTAAGGTCGCCACCATCTCTTTAGGGGTGATCTCCTCTTCCGCCCCCCCAAGTGAGAGGTTTGCGGAAAGAGCGATGGTTTTTACCCCAAGAATCAAGGTCTCGATTAAAACGACAATACCCCTGAACAGGGGCTTTTTAAGAATAGGCCAGCGTTCACCGATTGATTCCGAGCGCTCGGTAATAGTGGTGATTTCGTCTTCCGGCGTTCGCACGGCGAGGCTCCAATATTTGGGGCCTTTCATCATGACGCCCTCTATAACAGCCTGGCCGCCGTAATAAGTTTTGGCCACGCTAGCCTTTCCCCCTTATTCTGCAGCTTATTCTTTAGCTTCTTTGGTTTCGGTTTCCTCTGCGTTCGACCCGGTAACTTTTAGGCCGTATTTCTGCTGGAAACGCTGCACCCTACCACCGCTGTCGACGAGCTTCTGCTTGCCCGTGTAAAACGGATGGCACTTTGAGCATAGCTCTACTTTTAACTCTGACTTGGTCGAGCGCGTCGTAAATGTCTCGCCGCATGAGCACGAAACTTTTGCCTCGACATAATCAGGATGAATATCCTTCCTCAAGCCTTCCACCTCCAAAAAAATAGTCCACAGCATTTCAAACCTACCTGCCGTGAACTCTTGACCTCGGCTAAACTGCACTAATCGTAGCATAACGGGTTCGGAATGACAAATCCTTTTTAAGGGGCCGGGGTTCTGGGTCCTGGGGAAAAACAAATACTTAATGGGCAAAATAAAAGAGCGGTAATTATATTTTCCAATTACCGCTCTTGAATCGCTTGCTCAGATTAAATAAGTGCAAGATAAGGTAAGCTTTATTTTTACGGTATGCCAATCACGAATCGATTTGCTATTTTTCTTACCCTGGTCCCCGGCCCCTGGACCCTCTTATTATCTGGATTTTCCGATTTGCATCAAGAAATCAGGGTTCGATTTAATCTCTCTCATCTTGTCGATGAGAAGCTCGATTGCCGCGCCCGAATCAAGCGCATGCAGGACTCGCCTGAGTTTCCAGATAAGCTGGGCTTCGTCAGACGGCAGGATAAGCTCTTCTTTCCTGGTACCGGACTTATCGATGTCGATGGCCGGGAATACCCTCTTATCCGCAAGCCTGCGGTCGAGATGAAGCTCCATATTGCCGGTGCCTTTAAATTCCTCGAAGATAACCTCATCCATTCGGCTGCCGGTGTCGACGAGCGCGGTTGCAAGGATCGTCAGGCTGCCGCCGAACTCGATGTTTCGCGCGGCTCCGAAGAACCTCTTCGGGGGAAACAGCGCCGTTGAGTCAACACCGCCGGAGAGAATCCTGCCGCTCGCGGGCGTGGTTAAGTTGTAAGCCCTCGCAAGCCTTGTGATACTATCCAGCATGATGACGACATCACGCCCGTGTTCGACGAGGCGCTTCGCCCGCTCAAGGACAAGCTCGGCGACCGCGACATGGTTGTCGGCCGGCTGGTCGAAGGTCGAGCTAACCACCTCGCCCTTGATAGAGCGTTCCATATCGGTAACCTCTTCGGGCCGCTCATCCACTAGTAAAGCCATCATGTGTACTTCCGGGTTGTTTGACGTCACCGCGTTGGCGATTTGCTTCAAGATGGTGGTCTTTCCGGCTTTCGGTGGGGATACGATCAAACCCCTCTGCCCTTTTCCGATAGGGGCGATCAGATCAATGATCCTGGTCGTCACGTTCTGCGGCGTCGTTTCGAGTCGAAACCGCTCGTCGGGATAGATCGGGGTAAGCGTTTCAAACTGAGCCCGCTGGCGAGCCGACTCGGGATCCGAACCGTTGACGCCTTCAATCCTGAGAAGCGCGTTGTATTTCTCGGTATCCTTGGGCGGCCGTACCTGGCCCTCGACTTCATCACCGCGCCGCAAGCTAAAACGCCTGATCTGTGAGAGCGAAACGTAGATATCTCCCTCGCTCGGTAAGTATCCCTGGGTTCGTAGAAATCCATATCCTTCACCCAGGATATCCAAGATACCCTTTTTGACCAGGAGCTTCTCTTCACGTTCACGCTCGCGCACTTCAACCCGCGGCTCATATCGTTCAGAGGCTCTCGGCGCCTCGGCGGGAGCTTCTCGCGTCGCCGTTGCGACCGGTGCGGCCGCTTGCGCTGCTGTTCCGGCTCCGGCAGCGGAGCTAGAATTTCCGCCCGGCTTGCCTTGTGCCTCAACAATTGCGTCGATAAGTTCTTTCTTTCTTAAGGTGGAGACACCGCCAACGCCCAACTCCGCTGCAATAGGCTTTAACTCTGCTAAAGTTTTTAGTTCAAGCTGTGCTTTATCCACTCTTTCACCTTCTTTCGTAACTCGATAATTTTTAATTCACTATTTGGGTACTGGGCGGTCAATTGGTGAACACGTCTCCTGAAGCTTTTTCCAGTCGGCTAGAAATCGCTCGATTCCTGTATCCGTCAGTGGGTGCTTAACCATAGCTTTTAGTATGTTATACGGGACTGTCGCTATATCTGCGCCAACTTGCGCTGATTGGATCACATGGAGAGGATGCCTAATGCTGGCTGATATGGTTTCTGTCTTAATATCATATTTATCGTAGATTGACACGATTTTGTCAAGCTCCTCAATACCATCATGCCCGATGTCGTCCAGACGCCCGACGAACGGGCTGACGTACGCCGCACCGACCTGCGCTGCCAGCATCGCCTGGTTCGCAGAAAAGATCAGGGTCATATTTACCTTGATTCCCTCGGAACTGAGCCGGCTGGTTGCGGCAAGACCTTCTTCCATCATCGGAATTTTTACGACGACGTTCGGGGCTATCGCTGCCAGCTCGCGCGCTTCCTGAATAATACCGTCCCTCGTCATGCTGATAGCCTCCGCGCTTATCGGGCCGCCGACGATTGCTGCTATCTCGGCAATCGACGTCTTGAAATCCTTGCCCTCCTTACTGCAGAGGCTCGGATTTGTGGTAACACCGCAGATTATGCCGAGAGAATGCATCTCTTTAATATGCTCGATATTTGCGGTATCGATAAAAAGTTTCATCTATTCCTCCTGATTATTCAAAATCCTCCCGGTCGAGCGCGCTCATCGCCGTTTTGTCCTCGTCTTCCGGTGGACCCAACACGTGGTTTAGAACTTGCTCGAGAGCACCGGTAATCGTCGTATCCAGGTTATGACTCGATATGACCGATATGCCGTACTCGCTCGCCAGGTTGTTTATGTAATCGCCGATTCGTCGAATCGATTCGAAGTTTTCTTTATAACGCTCGAAGGGTCTCCCACCTTCGGTCTGCAGCTCCCTGATATAGAAGTGGCTGCGATGCAAGTCCTCGTCGTCGACCGTAATGATCATCGGGACAATAAACGCCCTCTCGTACATCGGCGTGTTGATAAACCCCGGTACGACGTGAACACCCTCGATAACGACGTTTTGACCTTCACGGATCGCCCTGTCAACGACCGCCCTGATTCCGACCGCGACGATTTTAAGCTGCTCGATAAACCCATTGATAAGCGGATCTTTCTCGAGCGACTTGTTAACCGCCTTCCAGGCCATGAACGATGATTCATGTAAGGATGGGACCAGGTCTTTTGATAAAACCGCGCGCATGACCTCTCGAAGTGAGTCTGTCGCAACGACATGCGTGATGCCCAGACGATGGGCGACCGCCGTGGCAATCGTCGATTTACCTACCCCGGTTGTACCGCCTACCAGCACTATGATCGGCCGGTCGACGTTAAGAAGCGCCTGCCAACGCCGGTATTTATTCGCATAAACTTTTCCCTGGTGTTCGAGGAGCACATGGTAAACGAGTTCTCGCAGTTCATCTACTTTTATCGAAAAACGCCCGTCATCCATGAGCTGGTGCTGTATCAGCCGGGCTATCTCGTATGAGCGGCTCGGGGGCAGACCCGTGGACATAAGCGCCGATGCCATCAACCCTTTTGAGTACGGCAAGCCATGCTGGTCGTCGCTGATCACGATTTGTTGACGGACATCCTCATCTTTCTTAATGCTTTTATCCATTTCTTTGTCCATCTTCCTGTCCATCCCTTTGTCCAACTTCGTCTCGCCCTGCAAAATTAGTTTCAGCTTTGTTGCCGATCCAATTGACCAGGTCTTCGAGTTCACCATCGCCCCCGATTGTCACCGGGATGTTATCCATATAGACAACGTCGAGCCCCAGGTCAAGCCCCACGCTGGTCGCTATATCCACCGCCGCCGCTTTCAGCTCGGTGAGAAGCGTTGTAAACGTCCCCTTGGCTGCCTCGATGTCTTCCCTGAGCGCCTTCCTGTTCGACAGGCTGCTGCTTGCTCCGACCACCTCAGCCCCATAGGTTTGTTCCAGGTGCCTGATGAGTTTACCCTTCATCGAGGCGGGTGCCGTAGTTGCAAGAAAAACTTTCTTACCGTCGATCGGATGCAGCGGTTTGGGCCGAAATACGGTATGAATGATTCTGACTTCCGGTTTAATCTCACGGATAACTTTATCCAATTGCTCTATTTTATCCCTATCGGCCAACGGCGGCTCGCACATGGAGAGTATTATTAAATCTGAGAGCAATACTCTATAGGTACCAAAATACCCGCCGATGTAGTCGATGGGCTGGCTGGCATCGATGATGAGAACGAAGGCATCGGCCGATACCGGCGGAAGCGCCGAACCGGACCCCTCCAGCACCACAAAATCCACATCAAGCTCGTTAGCCAGTCTCGCCCCGGCAGCGACATTTGAGACAAACGGCTGTCCCGCCAGACCGCCCCCGCAACGCCTGCAGCCGATTGCGGTGATCCTACTGGTCAAAGCGTCTTCGAGATAATCCGATGCCGCATGCTTGCCTGAGCGAGCCAAATTCAACAGAAACTGCGGAGTGAGTTCGATCTCGCGCCCCGCTATTAGCTCGGGCGTCTGCGGACCGCCGCGACCCATCGCGATAACGCCGGGATTAAAACCCATCTCATCGAGACACCGGCAAATATACCCCGCGACTGCGGTTTTGCCAACCCTTTTTCCCGTACCGATCACGCTTAAGGATGGCTTCTTCAGCACATCCTGAAACGCCGGGGGATAGAACCAAAAATCCGCGCCTATATACGGGATGCCCTTGGTAAGAACATGACTCGCATAAAAAAACCGTTTTTTGTAATCGATAACCGGCTCGTCGCTCAAATCGACGACCATTTCCGGGTTAAACCGCTCGATTGCGGCCATGATGCCAGCCAGCGGTTCCGGCTCTTTGATGACCGGGCAACCGAGGTCGTCAAAGTCGCCTTTTTCGGATATTTTTTCGACCCCGCCAACGAATACCGCTCCGACCACCTCATAATCGAACTGGTTCTTAAGGACATCAAGAGCTGATTTGATAACGGGTGGGTAGTGCTCGCCGTCGATTAAGGCAATAACACGGACTATATCAGGCCACCTCCAGTTAACGCTCCGGCCTCGACTTTCTCCCACTTGCAATACTTGCGCTCATCACACGAAAACTCCGCGATGAGTTCCTGCGAACCATAGGGATATTTCCTAAAAATCTTTACTTTATCATCGGGGTCTATCTGGATGATGTTATAGCATGGTTTGGTCCTGCCCCGTAATCGCAGCGTGCAGGCCGTTCCCGCGTTCACTACGACGAGGTTTTCCAGGCGCCATACATACGGGACGTGCTTGTGCCCGCATAAAACAAGATCGACGCCGCTCTGGATGAGAACTTCGAGCAGGTCTCCGGCGTCATGAACCATGCTTCGCTCCCTGCCCGTTCCCGGCACGGGAAGCAGGTGATGATGAAGCGCAAATATTTTAAAGAACCCTTCGTCTTTGAACCCATCCTGGAGCCAGCCGTAGCGCTCTCTACCGATCCTTCCGTTGTCCAAATCCGGCTCGCTCGAGTCGGCGCTGACCACCTGGATACGGTCAAACGACAACACGCTATCCCTTTGGCCAAAAAGCTCCTCAAAGTGCACGTAGCCAACGTTGCGCGAGTCGTGGTTTCCCGGCAGGAACAACCGGGTTTTGCATTCGAGCATGGAGAGAAACGTCTGGGCGGTTGTGTATTCCTGCCTGAAGCCCTCGTTTGTTAAGTCCCCGGTGCAAATCACGGCATTAGGCCTAAGCTCGTTTAGCTCCTCTATCGTCCGGCTCATCAAATTCGGGATAAAGTACTGGGAGCCGACATGCAAGTCTGAGATATGCGCAATAGTTATTACGCCGTCATCAGCCATAGAATTCACCCTTCTCACTTTCACTTACGAACAGCTAACACTATTAAACGGATATTGTCGTCCATTGGATTTGTAGGCGAAGATAACGTCCTTAGACTTCTTCTTTATTACCTAGCAGTTTATCAACAAGCCAAAACAGCGCAACCGTAGAACTTGCCACTGATAGAGCAATGTACAGTCTTTTTTGATGAGAGAAACGATCTTTCTACAGGTGACATATAAATCTGCCTTTATTTTACCTAATCTGGACGGTTGGTCAACTATTATCGAAGTTCGGTCACAACCTTAATGTCGCCCGCTTGCGAGCGTTCGGATACCGAGGTTACCGCGCCGTCCCTGTTGAACCTCAGCGAAACACGGCCGTCGCCCACCCTCAAGTTTTCAAGCTCCACCTGATTTAACCAGCGTGGCAATACCGGATTCTTTATGTGAACGGTGTTCGACGCAGCGTCAGGAAACACACCGAGAATCGCCTGAAGCATCAAAAAGACGCTCCCCGCGGCCCAGGCCTGCGGGCTGCATGAGACCGGATAGCTGACCGGCCAGTTTGCGCCCCGCCGCGTAAAACCGCAGAACAGTTCGGGCAACCGGTAATAGGTATGGTGGATGGCCGCGTCGAAGAGCGCGCTCGCAAGTATGGTAGCCTCCTCGTCAAACCCGTACGCTTTCACGCCGTGTATGATCATCGAGTTATCATGCGGCCAGATACTGCCGTTATGATAACTCATAGGATTATACGCCTTTGAGAGTTTGCTGACAGTTCGTATCCCCCAGCCCGAGAACATATCCGGCTGCAGCAGGCGGTTTACAACGTGCCTGGCTTTATCTTCATCTATTATTCCCGTAGCGAGGCACTGGCCGACATTTGATGTGATGGTTCCGACGTGTTTTTTATCTCCATCCAGCGCCATCGCAAAATACGCTTCGTCCGGCATCCAGAATGCCTCGTTGAACTGCTTCTTTAGCGCCTGCGCCTGTTTCTCGAGTTGCCCGGCGCGCTCGGCCGCACCGATATCCCGGTAATATTTGGCGATACCCATCTTGGCGCGATAGGCATACCCCTGCACCTCACAGAGGGCGATCGGGGCCTCGGCCAGTTCACCGTCCACATGGGCCACAGCATTCCAGGAGTCCTTCCAGCCCTGGTTATGAAGCCCCCGTTTCGAATGGCGCCGGTATTCGAGAAATAGGTCCTTATCCTGGTCGCCGTACTCATCTATCCAGGTAAGACACGCCTCGATGTTCGGCATGATCTCGGTCATAAACGCGCGGTCGTTCGTCCACTCATAGTAATCAGCGGCAAGCATGAGAAAAAGCGGTGTCGAGTCTATCGAGCCGTAATAGGGCGTATGCGGGATTTCCTTAAGAAGCGCCAACTCACCCTCTCTTAGCTCGTGCAGGATCTTACCCGGCTCTTCATCTTTCCAGCGATTGACCTCGCTTCCCTGGAACTTTGCCAGGAACCTGAGCGTCTGCTTTGCCGGGCCCGTCGTGAGTGAGAGTACTTGCAACGCCGTTATCAGGCTGTCCCTGCCAAAGGGTGCCACATACCAGGGAATTCCGGCATGAAATATCCTGCCGTCCGGATGATCGGCCGTTAGCGCCCGTATATCACTTAATCCCCTGCTCATGACGCTGTTAAAAAGCTCGTTATCCGTTACGATACCCGTGATTTGCCCTTCCCAGGCCGAGTATGACGAGCGCAGGTTGGTCACCGCCGTATTAAAATCGATCCGCTTCGGCGAATTAGTGCCGATTACCGGAAGCACATGGTAATTAAAGACATACCGGTCGCCCGGCTTAACTACTATGCGATTTCTGATCACGGTTTGGTTGAGAACGGTCTCGATCGAGTCGGGTTTAAAGGGAAGGCTGATCCTGGTCTGCCTGAACACCTTGTCTTCCCCTAAATAGGAGAGAATCAGTTCGTTGCCGGCAAGCTTGGGATAGAGAAGCTTCCCCCTGCTTTGCCTGCGCAACCCACGCACCTCGAAGATATCGGCGAAGTCTGCGCTAAATGAAAAGGCGACCTCAAGCTCGACGGGAAACTGGTTGTAGTTTTTTATCCTGATACGCTCGTGCAGCCCTTCGTAGATAACCCGAAGCCGCCTGATATTTAAGGTTTCCTGGGGTATTGCGAGGCTCTCACCATCGCGGATGTCGGCGTTGGTAAGCTCGATGTGAGCGAGGTAATCGCGCTCCGCGGTCGATGAAAGCAAAACCGGCGTGCGCCCGTTTATCGTGAACTCGAAGTTACTCAAGAAACGGGTATCTTTATAATATAGCCCAAGCCCGCTTGTATTATCCGCCGGGATATTTCCTTCGCTGTTGGTAAACAGAAAGTGGTCGCCCTCTTTGATAGCGAGGCGGCGCTCCCGTATATCCACGATGATAAACGGGATTCCCTCATTAAGTATGCGGTTGGTGGCCTCGATTTCGACGTAAAACTCTTCGCCTTCGGGGGTGATGAACTTTTGCAAGAATGCCTCCCATAAAGGGCTGTAGTCAGGGGGTTGCTATCTTTTTGCGGTAACGCGAGCCCCTTGAAGGTCGAATTCCGCTTGTCTTATTACGTAATTCTGATCGCTTTCGATGCCGGCAAGCGCCCGCTTGATTTCTTCTAGGATACGCGCTTCTTCAGACCTGTCAAGGATGCACACGAGGCTCGGCCCCGCACCGCTTAGTGCGATACCCACGCCCGGAATGCGTCCTACCCGCTGGATGATCTCAAGCAGGCCCGGTATCAGGGGCGCCCGGTAAGGCTGGTGTAGTCTATCCTGCATGGCCGTAGCAAGAAGGCCGGTGTTTCCTTCCAGTAACGCCGCAACTAAAAGGGTTGCGCGTGAAATAGTAAAAACCGCATCGCCCATGGAAATATCCTGCGGCAGCACCCCGCGCGCTTTCTTTGTCTCAAGCATGGTGCCCGGGATAAGAAGCAGCGGTTTCAGGTTTTCCGAAGGCGCATAGGATACGATGCGGTGGCTTGCATCTACCGGATAGGAAATGGTAAATCCGCCAAAAATCGCCGGCCCGACGTTATCGGGGTGACCTTCTATCTCGGCGGCCATCTCAAACAATCTCTCTTTGGGCACGTTCGCACCGGAAAGCTCGTTTGCCGCCATCAGCCCACCGACGATCGCCGTCGAACTCGAACCGAGCCCACGACCCATGGGGACATCGTTCTTAATGGTTATCTTAAGCCCTTTAAAGCTAAAATCTACCTCTCCAAACAGGCGTTTTGCAGCTAAGAATACGAGGTTGTTCTCAGTGGCGGACGGCCTGGGGCCGCCGTCTTGAAGGATGTCTATCTCAAGACCGCTTTCGGTCTCTTCTATTGCGAAGCTATTGTAAATGTTAAGCGCCAGGCCCACTACGTCAAAACCCGGGCCCAGATTCGCCGATGTTGCTGGAACTTTTACTTCGACCAACACATATCCCTTACCTATCCGAAGATAACCTTTTCCACAGCCGGGAACGTCGCTTCTGTCTCGATGGGCGTTCCGCCCGATTTAATAGCGATATCTGGGTCTTTCAGGCCGTGGCCGGTAAGCA
Organism: Candidatus Aquicultor sp.; assembly: GCF_054640775.1. Taxonomy (NCBI): domain Bacteria; kingdom Bacillati; phylum Actinomycetota; class Candidatus Aquicultoria; order Candidatus Aquicultorales; family Candidatus Aquicultoraceae; genus Candidatus Aquicultor; species Candidatus Aquicultor sp. The sequence goes on from NZ_JBTSLF010000020.1 coordinate 23,669, forward strand.
CGCAGACCACCTTCGCCCCTTTGGGCACGCGCCCGATGGAGATCATCTTGCGTAAACCCGCAACCGACGCGGCGGATGCCGGCTCGGCGAATATGCCTTCGGTCGCGGCTAGAAGTTTATACGATTCAAGTATCTCCTCATCGGTTACCATGTCGATAAAGCCGACCGAGTCTTTTGCCGCGGCTTCGGCTTCCTGCCACCTCGCGGGGTTACCGATCCTGATGGCGGTCGCTATGGTCTCGGGCTGCTCAACGGGATGCCCGAGAACAATCGGGGCCGCCCCCGCTGCCTGGAACCCTATCATCTTCGGCAGCGCGTCGATCTTACCGGCAGCCGCATAATCCCTGAAGCCCCGCCAGTAAGCGGTGATATTCCCGGCGTTGCCGACCGGGATGGAGAGATAATCCGGTGCCTGCCCCAGGGCATCGCAAACTTCAAACGCCGAAGTCTTCTGCCCTTCGATCCTGAATGGATTAACCGAATTGACAAGAGTAATCGGATACGCCTCGGAGAGTTCCCGCACGACTTTCAGGGCGGCATCAAAGTTACCCCTGACCGCCACGACAACCGCGCCGTGCATGAGCGCCTGAGAGAGCTTACCTAGGGCGATCTTGCCCTCCGGGATAAGAACCACACACCGTATCCCCGCACGCGCCGCATAAGCCGCTGCAGAGGCGCTGGTGTTGCCGGTAGAGGCGCAGATGACCGCTTTTGAGCCATCCTCGAGCGCCTTACTTAAGGCAACCGTCATTCCCCTATCCTTAAAGGAACCGGTGGGGTTAAGCCCCTCGTATTTAAAATACAAGTCGACTCCAAGCTCTTTTCCTATACTCACCGACGGGATAAGCGGCGTGTCACCCTCAAGCAGCGTACACACCGGTGTCTTATCCGTTACCGGAAGATACTCCCAATACTCTCTGATTAATCCCTTCCACGCCATCTCTTAACCTTCCACTCGTAGAATATTGCCGACTTCCGCCACAACATCCAGATCTTGTATCTTTTCAAGCGCCCTGCGCATGTTTTTTTCTTTCACCAGGTACGTGCCGAATACCAGCTCCGCATAGTCGTCGCGCGTGTTCTTCTGAATCGCCGTTTCGATGCTTACGTTGTTGTCGCCGAGAACCTGTGCGATCTTAGCGAGCACTCCCGGCTTATCGACCGCATCGAGACGCATATAGTACCGCGATTCGATGTCATCAACGGCCTTTATCTTCTTATGCTCGAAACAGCTGCAGGCCATACTGCCCATTTTATTGAGACTGATATTCAACGCGACCTCGAAGACATCGCCCACGATTGCGCTCGCCGCCGGGAGACTGCCGGCGCCCGGCCCGTAAAACATGACCTCGCCCACCGCATCCCCTTCGACGAATATCGCGTTCATAACGCCCGCCACCGAAGCTAAAGGGTGCTTGACCGGAATCATGGTCGGGTGCACGCGCGCCTCCATGCCCCCTTCATCTTCCTTGGCTACTGCGAGAAGCTTGATGACATAGCCCATCTCTTTCGCATACGCGATATCTTCGGGCGTGATATCCATAATGCCTTCGGTATACACTTTATCGGCGGTAACCCGGCTGTTAAACGCGATAGAAGCTAAAATGGCGATCTTGGCCGCGGCATCATGACCCTCGACATCCGCGCTTGGGTCGGCCTCCGCAAAACCCAGGGCCTGGGCTTCTTTAAGCGCCACATCAAGAGAAGAGCCCTCGTCAGCCATTTTCGTAAGAATATAGTTGGTGGTCCCGTTGACGATACCCATAACGCGATGGATGGCGTTTCCGGCCAGGCAATGCTTAAGCGGCCGGATAATCGGGATGCCACCGCCGACGCTCGCCTCAAAGTAGAGGTCAACGCCATGCTCTTGCGCCAGCTCAAGCAGCGCTCCACCGCGACTCGCCATAAGCGCCTTATTCGCGGTAACAACGTGCTTTCCATTCTCCAACGCCTGCTTAATAAATGTATACGCCGGCTCGATGCCGCCGATCACCTCGACGACCACATCGATATCGGGATGGTTAAGTACCTCGTAGGCGTCGCCTGTTGAAATCTGGTCCGGGACCTGTCCCTTCATCCTGTCCTGATCCCTCTCGGCCACCAGGACGACATCGATATCGGCCCCCGAAAGAGTG
>NZ_JBTSLF010000021.1:0-25098 GCF_054640775.1 Candidatus Aquicultor sp.
AATCGCCTTGACCACCTTGACCCTGGTTAAAAGCGTCTGTCGTGCATGTGGGTTGATAATAAGGTCTACGTACCGCTGACGGTATCTGGTCTCGACATCCTTTAAGCCATGCCATTTTTCGGGAAGCGGCCGCAGCGATTTGGTGAGCAGTGTAAAGTCCTTTACATCGACTGAAAGCTCACCGCGCCTGGTCTTAAATACTATTCCAGTGACGCCAACGATATCGCCGATATCATAATCGAGGAACTTCTTATAATTCTCTTCCCCAAGCGTCCCGAGTGAGAGGAACAACTGGATGCTCGCGGTGCGGTCCTTGAGCACCATGAAACTCGCTTTGCCATGCCTACGGATAGCCATAATACGCCCGGCTACCGTGATCTGCTGACCGGTGTTCTCGCCAGGTTCGATCTCGGAGTATGCGTGGATAACATCAGCAAGAAGATGCGTGCGCGTAAATTTAGATTTAAACGCAGTTTCTCCAGAAGCTTTTATTTCTTCCAGCTTCTGGAGTCTCTGTTTCATAAGCTGATTTACATTCTCTATGTTTTCGGATACTTCTACTTCCGAATCCTTCGCCATTATTCTCCGTCAGTCTTCGCCTTGTTATTATTCTGTCTGATTTTAATGATTTTATATTCCAGGAATCCTTCTGGAACGCGAACCTGGACGACGTCCCCTGCTTTCTTACCCATTATAGCGCGTCCAACCGGAGATTCGTTGGATATTTTGTGATTGGTTGGATCTGCCTCAAACGAACCGACAATCTGGTACTCCTCCTCATCGCCAAACTCGAGATCGAGCAGTGAGACGAACAAGCCGACTGTGACTTTCCTCGATTTGCTGCCGTTGCCGGCTTCTTCAATGATCTTCGCGCATGAGAGCATATCATTGATCTGAATGATCCTACCCTCAACAAAGGCTTGCTCATTCTTGGCGTCGTCGTACTCTGAGTTCTCGCTTAAATCACCGAACTCGATCGACTCCTTGATTCTTGCAGCGACTTCCTTGCGACGGGTCGTTTCTAGATGACGCAATTCCTCGATTAATTTATTGTGACCCTCTTTTGTGAGCATTATTTCTTTCTCTGACAAAACCTTTCGCTCCTTTACATGTAAGAAGCACTCCCCAACGGTGCTGGCTTCATGCGAACTAGCTACGTATTATATGAAAATGCTCCTAACTTGTCAAAATATTCCGCGATTTTGCAGGGAAACAAGAACCAACCTGCTAATATTCACGGTCGAACGACAGCATTAATGTTAGATTACTTATTAAATCAACTATTATACCGACTATTAAATGAACTATTAAATCAACTATTTGTGCAACGAAAAAAACTTTAAATGGGGATGCGAGTTTATTTCCAAAAACTTAGAAGTTATATCGGCAGAAACCCTGGGGAAATTACGAATTTCGAATGACGAATTTCGAATTGAAAACAATTAAGTTCCACCCCTCAAGAGGGGTGCCCTCGTTCTCGACCCACATCATTCGACATTCGAAATTCGTAATTCCTACGTTATCGTATGGCTGCCATCTTAATGCCCGCATTTTCACGCACCTTGTTGATCTGGGCATCGGAGAGTTTCTTCTCAAAGCTTCTAAGCCCGGCCAACTTAAATCCATGTTTTTGCGCCAGCGTCATGGTTTCATTTATTTTATCGAGGCTTATGTCTTTGCCGATTGTATAGCTCTCATACCTGCCCTCTAACGCAAGCATCATTGTCTCCGCCAAACAGGCGAGCGCTATTCCTTTAGGGAGATCCAAGATATTATGCAAATCGACGTTGCCTGGTACTTTTACAACGCCTCCATCTATAACTAAGACGTCTTTTCTTCTCTTCACGAGCACCTCGGCGACATCCCGGGGCCGTGCAACATCGCAGACGACGGCGCCGGACTTTACATCATCGGGTTCGATAACGGCATGTGCTGCGCCGGTTACTGTGATGATTATATCCGCCGGGCGAATGGACGAGACAGAAGTGGACGTCTTAACGTTTTTGTTTTTTGTTTTGATGCGCTCGGAGAGCTTTTCCAGTTTCTTCTGATCGCGCCCGATAAGCACTATGTCGTTGACCTTGTCGGCGAGCACATCCGCGGCCGCGGTTCCAATCGAGCCTGTAGCGCCTACCACGGCCAGCGTCGCGCTGGCAAGGTCGATATCCATGCGTGACGCCGCCTCTGCGGCTCCCTCGATCGCAGTTGCAACCGTATACGTATTGCCTGTAGTTATCGGCACTTTAGCCATCTCGGCGATCACTCTGCCGCCATCACCCGGAATGGCTGTAAACGCGCCGAGCCCGATTATGCCGGCGCCTTCTTTTCGCCCGATTTCGCAAGCTTTAACGATCTTCTCTATCACATAATCCTGGTCGAGGTCGTAGAACTGGTGCGGGAGAAACGGTACGATGATAAACCAGCCCATCGCCTCTTTGCCAGTGATCGACTTCAATCCTGTAATCTCAGAGATCACAAAAGGCCTGCGACGTTTCAAAACGCTTGCGACAACCTTTGGGTTGATCTTGTCCGCAATCTTATATTTCTTAGTGACATGGTTAATATTCATCGGATGCACTAAAAAGCCGAAGGTCTCCATACATTCTCCTTAATAAAACACCGTAGAGCTAAGCCCACGCATCGTTAGTTCAATTTTTCAATCCTGGGTTTATAATCAAGTTTTTTCAGAATATCTAAATAATCCTGAGGCTTTACTTCTTCCCATGTTTTACCCAAAAGTGATAACAAGGCCGCCTCGAGTACGTTGGTGCCGAACGAACGCCCCTCAAAAACAGGGGTTGTTGTGATCAGCAGCTCCACGCCGCGCTCGCGCAAATCGTCGACATCTTGTTTGGTCGTGGTGTTGGTGAGTATCCACTTACCCTTCATATCTTTTGGCATATATTTGCGAATAAAAAGGTAATCGCCTGCGATGACATCTGACTCCCGATAGTGCTTGGCATAACTCTCGGATGGCTCTTTTTCCTGCTTGCTGCCGGTTGGGTAGAGTATCTTAAATGGCATTTTTGTGACGACCGGCAATATCATCTTGGCAAGCACTTTAAACGAGCCCATCGTATGTATCGGGATTGGCAGGTTGAGCCCGAAAATAAGGTCGCCGAAGAGGATTTTGCAGCCAAGCTCGTGGAGAGCTTCAGCCATGCCAAAGCGATCGACAGCGCTCACCATCAATATTTTCTTTTGCGCCAGCGGCAATTTCGCTTCATTTGCGAGGTAGCGAACGACCTCGCGCTCGAGTGTATCTTTGAGGCCGCTTCCATCTACGACCGGCGTCTGCTTGACAACCGACCTGAGCTTTTGCGCATCTCTTATAACGTATTTCTTACCGTCTGCGACCAGGTAAAGATCGATGCCGCCTAGGCCGATGGCATCGACACTGCCGTCGAGCTGCCTTAGCATTTCCTTGGCTTTATTGAAATCACCGTCGGTCCCTCTGCGCTCTATCGATACGTCTTCTCCGAGAAGATTAACCTCGACCTTGTGGTTTCTTTTTGAAGATCCTAAACTTGCGCTTACTATATGCTTCATCGCCTAGTTCCTTCCCTTCTGTCACGTTAGCTAAAACGTCGTAGAGCATTTTTGGGTCGACCTTTCGGTCGCGTCGTATCGGCGAGTTCCCGATCGGTATACCGATAATCTCTCGGTCCAGTATCTTTTCCATGGTCGCGATGCGTTTGTCCGAGGCCAGGAATATAACAACGTCGTAGTTCTTCAGGCTGGCAAGGATATCGAGCAACTCGTTAAAAATCTCGGCGCCGCTTTTTCTTCCCACATATTCCTTACGCTCGGTCTCGCTTAAGACGTAGACGAAGTCAACCGCAAAGTCCTGAGCGACATTCTGGATGTCGTCCTTGTTTGCTATTGGAAATCCTATGACCGCTATGCGATTGCCGCGTCTGACTTCGGCAAGGCCTTCCAGGTGCGACACAAATGACCTCTCAACACCCATCGAGAGGGCCACTTCCTGCTGTGTTGCGCCCACTGCACGACGATGAAGTATCTCTGCGATAATGTTCGAAAGCCGGTCGCGGTCGACTAATTTGTCGCCGATCCTTACTAGTCTCATACCTTCCTTTGTGCACAATATTGTGTACATTCAAACCACATTTTAAACCAAGCGCAGTGATAGTTCAATAAGAAAGGCCTCTTGGTTTGAACGGCTTACTTGCCTTCAAACCAAGAGGCCCCTGGCTGCGACCAGAGTGTTGGCTCTCAGCTAGTCTTGCGAGCTCTGTACTAAATTCTGCGGGCGCTCGCCCAGCGAAAGTGTGACGTGCTTCTTGTCTTTACCGCGATATACCTCGAGGGTAACGCGGTCGCCGACTTTGTGTTTTTCAATAAAATTTAAGATATCATCCATCGTCAGAACGTCGATAGTATCGATTTTACCGATAATATCGCCGCCGACGGGAATTTGCTGGCCTGTTTGGCTATTAACAAGGCTTTGGCTGCCGGCCTTCAGTCCTGCTTTTTCAGCCGGGCTTCCCGGTACTACCCGGGCTATCATAACACCACGATCGACCGGAAGCTTGAGAAGGTTTGCCAGGTCTTTACTGACCTCTATGCCGCCGACACCGATCCACGGGTGGCTGGCCTTTCCGCCTTTCTCAATTTGCCCGACGATCTCTTTTACCGTGTTGCTTGGGATAGCGAATGCGATACCAGCAAAGCTACCCGAGTTCGAGGCGATCTGGGAGTTTATGCCGATGACTTCGCCAAATGCGTTCAAGAGCGGTCCGCCGCTGTTGCCCGGATTTACCGCGGCATCGGTCTGGATGGCACCCCTGATTTTAAATTGTTGATTCGGTGAATCGATCGTCCTGTTGATAGCGCTTACAATCCCTTGCGTTAGTGTGCCATCAAGATCGAACGGCGAGCCGATCGCATACACGTTGTCGCCAACTTGAAGTTTCGAGCTATCGCCGAGATCAAGCACCCTTAGCGTCTTTCCTTGCGGCTCGATCTTTAGTACGGCGATATCTGTGCTGGGGTCGGTACCGAGAAGCTTGGCGCTCACCTCTTGCTGGTTACCCATAAGCACCGTGATTTTGCTCGCCGTGGAGTTCGAGTCCTGGACCACATGGGCATTGGTCACAATAAGGCCCGATTTGTCGACGATAAAACCTGAACCATCGGCTTCCTGCTGCGAGGGAACGCTAAACCCGAAGAAGTCGCTCCTCACACCGGTAAATACCGACTTTATATGCACAACACCTGGGGCGAAACGCTTGTATATGTCGCCTCCGGTCAACCCTTCGGTTGTTTTTTGACCGCCTGATTCCTGGACGACCTGGCTGATGGCTTTTTCTTTGGCAACCGGCGCCATCACCTGCATAGAGAAAAACACCAACAACCCGCCTATTACCGCTGACACTAAACTAGTTAAAGCCGTCTTCCACACAAACATCCTTCCTTTCTGAAAAACCTTCGGTATATGTCTGTCGCACGATCTACTGTTACGTAAATTACATAATAATTTACTACATAGTTTGCTGAGTATTTGCTGAGAAATTTATTACGCAAGTTGTTATATAAGGCCGTTATCGTGAGAGAAGATGAGTTTGGTTAAGACCGGTTTCTTTCAAAAATCCTTTGCAAGCCGGTAAGTGTGAGTGTAGGATCGACTGCAGTTAGACGCTTGCATTCCGGGGCTATGAGCCTGGCGAGACCTCCCGTTGCAACGACATGCTGTGGGCGGCCCATTTCAGTTTCGAAACGCTCGACGATCCGGTCGACCATGCCGCCGGTACCGATAATAAGGCCTGATTGAACGCTGCTGCGTGTGTCTCTTCCGATAGCGCGCGACGGGCTGATGAGGTCGATCCGCGAGAGCCGTGCAGCGCGTTTAAATAGGGCTTCGGATGATACTTCGATACCCGGGGCAATCGAGCCGCCGAGATACTCCCCGTTTCCGGTAATCGCGTCGAAGGTCGTTGCGGTGCCAAAATCGACCACGATAAGCGGACCGCCGTACAACTCGAAGCCGGCAACGGCATTGGCTATCCTATCTGCCCCGACTTCTTGCGGGTTATCGTAAAGAATCGGTATCCCGGTATCCGTCTCGGGCCCCACGACTAGGGCATCGGTTTTAAACATCTCGGTAGACATCTCTAAAAATGATGTGGTAAGTGAGGGCACGACCGAGGCGATCGCCACGGCCCCGATATCCGCCAGGGTAAACCCGCTTAAGTGAAAGAGATTGGAGAGTATTACGGCCGCTTCATCGGCCGTCGCATCACGGCGCGTCGCAATACGCCAGCTGGCCTTTAGCTGCCGCTGCTCAAAACAGCCCAATACGGTATGCGTATTTCCGATATCTATAACCAGCAACATGCGCAGTTGCAATCAGATTACCTCGTTGAAAAAATCTTGGATAGAAAAATAATACGTCCAACCCTTTGCTTTGGCAAGTGCAACGAGTGCTGCATGGGGTCTCTTTAAAATCCCAGCCAGGTGGTAGTAAGGTGGTCCCGTGGTTGTGGTCCCGGATCGGAGAATCGATATCCTATCGGCATTACGGTAACGAGTTCCCGGCCTTTTAGGTCAAGGTAGTTTATGATCTCCGATTCCACCCATAGGGCCGAAGTCAAGCAAACCGCCCCAAGTTCCAGCGACCAGGCCATAAGCTGCATGTTCTGTATGGCACCGGCGCAAGCTATAATATCCACCTTATGTGCGTACTTATTGGTTTTCTTAGGTACGGTGACAAAGATTATGGCTGGCGCTCCTCCGAGATTTTTTGCAAACTCTTCTATCTGCCGCTCATCCATAGACTGAGATAGCTCTTTTGGGTAGAGCGCCAATATATCCGCCAGGTATGCCGGGAATTTACGGACGATTTTAACAAGCTCATCCTTTACCTCGCCTGTCACCACAACAAAACTCCAGGGTTGGCTATTGAGCGGCGATGGCGCGGCGATTCCGGCTTCGACTACCTTTTCCAGGAGTTCCCTGGGCACCGGATCGGGCTTGAAGTTGCGCACCGTTCGTCTTGAAAATATAGCCTCTTCAAGCGTCATGGGGGTCGCCGCTACAATTTTATCTTTAAGAGCCATATTGGTCACTTCCATAGATATTTGGGGATAAAATCCCCTTTTAATTATATCATATCTTGCTAAGAAAATAGCATGCAAGCTTTTTTTAAGTTTGCTCCGCATCCGGATATCTGCATCTATCGGTTGAGTTATTGATTGTCGAGTAAAGCCCTGTGGCAAAGAGATGCAAACCACTCGCATCTCAAGCCCAAGAACAGAAAGAACGCGTTCATCCAGCTCTGCTGCCAACTGTGGGTTTTTACGGCACATGGAGCCATCGCTGTGCGGGCATGCCGCACATATATCATCGAGGCCTTCAACGATGCTTATTCCCCGGCCCGCAACGTTGCAGTCATCAACAACACGGCGCATAATTTCGGCAAACTTTTTATCATATCCCGAGCCGGCAAACGTGCGCGTGCAGAGAAGATGATGCGGGCGAAGCCTAACTATCGCCCCGACCTGTCGCAAATCCTATCCTCCTCGCGATAGTAGCCGCGATTACGGCCTTTATGAAGTCGGGAAGGATAAACGGGGCGGCCCCCGCCAGGATAGCTTGGACCGGCGTTAAACTTGATATCAGGGCAAGTTGAATAACACCCAATACATAGATAACCAGCACACCTGCGCTCATCGCTACGATAAGCTTGCCGGTAGTATTTCCGATTTTTGTGACGATAATTCCAACAATGAGGGCTGCTGCTATAAAACCAAGAAGATCACCACCCATCGGGCCGATGACAACACCAAGCCCCGCCGCGCCCTTGGCAAATACGGGAAGCCCTATCGCCCCCATTAACACGTAGATAACCATGCTGAGGGTTCCGTAGAAGGGCCCCAGAACCGCTCCAGCGAGCAGCGGAACGAATACCTGTAACGTTATGGGTACGGGGCTAAAAGGAAGCGGTATGGCTATTTGAGCGGCAACAGCGGCAAGCGCGGCAAGAAGCCCGGTTTTTACCATCGCGGATGTGTCCATAAGAGCGCCTTCCTCCCCCAGCTGTAATTGTAAACCTTATTATTATCTATGGTTTACAATTATAGGCGAGCGTTGTCTTAAGTCAAGCGTTGTTTCTTGACGCTCACATCTCCGGCGGCAAACGTTTTGGTGTCCCCACCGGGCAGCCGTATCTGTAGTGCGCCGAATTGATCGATTCCAACAAACTCGCCCTCGACCTCACCGTGCAGCATACGCAAAGTAATATGCCGGCCCAACATCCTGCAGCGCTTCGTCCATTCATCCTTAATCTCCTGCCAGCCCCCCGCGAGGAGGATCTCACTCCAATTCTCTAGCTCAAGGAGCAAAGCTGCGACAAGAGAGCGTCTGTCTATTTTTTTGCCCAGCGCAGTTGCGAGAGCCATCACGTGGTCTCGGCTATCGATGGGGATGGTGTCAATATCGTTGTTGGCATTAATCCCGAGGCCTATTACCAGGTAGTCGACTCGATCGGATTGAGCGCTTAGCTCGAGGAGAATCCCGCACACTTTCTTCTCGCCGATGAGGATATCGTTGGGCCATTTTATTTCAGGGCTCAGACCGACTGTCTCGATCGCCCTGGCTGCGGCAACAGCGGCAAGAAGAGTAAATCGTGAGGCCTCTTGTGGGAGGATGGCGGGCCGCAGGATTATCGAGAGCCAGATACCTCCCGGTGGGGATACCCAACTGCGGTCAAGACGCCCTTTGCCCTGCCGCTGCTCGTTGGCGATAACGACGGTTCCTTCCTCCTCACCGTTCTCGGCGAGTGCTTTCGCATAACGGTTTGTCGAGTCGACCATATCCTTGTAGACGATCGTCCTACCGAACGTCGTGGTCGCTAGATGGGAAAGGATCTCTTCGGCGAAAAGCTCATCGGGAGATGACAACAAACGATAACCGCGCCGCGGCGCGGCTTCTATCTCATAGCCCTTCTGCCTCAGGCTCTTGATATGCTTCCAGATTGCGGCGCGCGAGACGGACGATTGAGCGGCCAAATCCTCACCCGAGATATAGTCGCCATCTTTTTCTTTAAGCGCTTTTATTACCGCCGTCTCTGTTGATCGTCCCTCCACGTCTCCTCCTGACTATGTAGAAGATAACAAAGATAACCACAAGAGCAAGCACGACCAGGCTAAAGTTACCCACTAGCTTTTTAATTAAGGGCCAGTTCTCGCCAAAGAAAAACCCGATCAAGCCGATACCGAGTGTCCATAAGATGATTGCAGCGGCGCTATACCCGAAGAACTTGCCAAACCCCATATTGGATGCACCCGCAAGAGGCGGTACAAATGTCCTGATGCCGGCGGCGAACCGCCCTATAAACACGGTTTTTGGACCTTGCTCGTCGAAGTAACGCTCGGCAGCCTTGATTTTATCGGCCGAGACAAAGCGCCCGCCATACTTTTCGATTAGGGGACGACCACCCTTCTTACCGATAAAATAGCCCGCGATATTTCCCAGAGTGGAGGCCACTATCGAGGTAATCATCACATAGACGATATTGAGCGTACCTTGCGCGGCAAATACCGCGGCGACGAGAAGCACCGTTTCTCCCGGAATTACCAGCCCGAGCAAGAAAAGGTTTTCAAACAACAGGATGGCAAAGAGTATGTAATAGCCGTATGCATTAAAGTAGCGGATTAGAAGGTCAAATATTTGACTCTCATTCATCGGCTTTCGACCCGTCCGTAACGTCCAGCGAGATGTCGAGAGGTTTTGCCGCCTGGGTTATGGCACCCACCGAGATGCGGTCTACGCCGGTCGCGGCTATGGCGGCTATTGTGGCAAGCGTGACACCGCCGGAAGCCTCCGTGAGCGCTTTGTCACCTATCACTGCCACCGAGTTCCCAAGGAGGCTGATATCCATGTTATCGAGCAGGATAATATCGGCGCCCGCTTCCAAGGCCTCTTTGACCTCATCCAGGGTCTCTGCCTCTACTTCAACTTTGAGGTCTTGGTTGTAGCTGCGGGCTCTCAGCACCGCTTTCTTGATGCCGCCCGCCGCCTTGATGTGGTTGTCTTTAATAAGAAACTGGTCGAAAAGACCGTAGCGGTGGTTAACTGCGCCCCCGGTGCGAGCCGCATATTTTTCGAGGTAGCGAAGCCCCGGTGTGGTTTTTCTCGTATCTAGAAGCTCTGCTCTGGAGCTTTCGATTTCATTTTTATAGGTACGGGTTTGTGTTGCAATCCCTGAGAGGTGCTGAACGAAATTAAGCGCGGTCCTCTCGGCCCCGAGGACGGCCAGCGCATCTCCAGAGACTTCGGCGATTCTCGTGCCGGCCTCTACAAAATCGCCGTCTGAAACAAGGGGTGTAAACACGATATTCTGGTCGAGATACTTAAAGGTCTGCTCGGCGACAGTAAGGCCCGCGATTATCCCAGGGCTTTTAGCAAGCATCTGCGCATACATAGTGACCCCGCTTCCGATGACTGCTTTTGAGGTGACATCACCCGACGTGCCGAAATCCTCTTCTATGGCTATTCGTATCGCCTGCTCGATCTCTTTGTCCAGCGAGGTATTATAGCGCAACGATATCCTCCGTTAAACGGTGCTCGATGTGACGCAGCCATGCATTACTCGGCTCGGGATAATCCTCCCGGCAATGAACACCGCGGGTTTCCTTGCGCTCCAGCGCAGATCTCGCAAAGAGACCGGCGAGCGTGATCATATTCTGCAGTTCAAATCCTTCTAACTGTACAAACCCGGCCTTAAGAAGCTCGTGTTTAGTATCAAGTTGAGAGATTGCATATTCTAAGCCGCTCTCTGAGCGAACGACTCCGACATAGTCCGTCATAAGTTTCTGAAGCCACTGGCGCTCCCTCTTAAAATCGACTTTGATATCCGGCCTGTCTAAATCGTATGCGACGTGAATACCGGGATTCGTCTCCTGCTCCTCTTCTGAGAGTTTTGCGATTACGGTCTCGGTGATCCGTTTGCTAAAGACAAGGCCCTCAAGAAGCGAGTTGCTTGCAAGACGGTTTGCGCCGTGCACACCGGTGCATGCGGTCTCCCCAGTTGCATAGAGGCCCGGGATAGTGGTGCGGCCATCCAGGTCTGTTTTAACGCCGGCAATCGTGTAATGCGCCGCCGGCCTGACCGGGATAAAGTCCTTTGAGATATTAATGCCCTTCTCACGACAGTGCGCCCATATATTCGGGAAGCGCTCTTTCAGTTTCTCCTTAGGGAGGTGAGTCGCATCGAGATAGACCGGGCTATCGTCACAACGGTGCATCACGCGAACCATCTCTCTGGTCACCACGTCCCTTGGCGCAAGCTCGGCCAGGGGGTGTTTGCCGACCATAAAGCGCTCACCATTACAATCCCTCAAGTACGCCCCTTCACCACGCATGGCCTCGGTGATGAGAAACCTGGGCATTGCATCTTTATCAAGCGCTGTCGGATGAAACTGCATGAACTCCATATCGGTGACTACCGCTCCGGCGCGATATGCCATTGCGATGCCATCACCGGTTGAAATCGTAGGACTCGTGGTAACGGAAAACAACTGTCCAGCCCCGCCCGTAGCGAGAATAACCGCTTTTGCAAAGTGAACGACAAGCCGCCCCGTGGCTTCGTCAAGGCAGATGATCCCGGCACATCGTCCATTCTCTACCAGCACATCCAGGCTGAACCTGTTCTCGAATACCTGGACGCTTTTCCACGCTTCGGCCGTGCGTATAAGCGTTGCCTCGATTTCGCTGCCGGTAGCATCGCCTGAGTGCAAAATTCGGGCCAGGCGGTGCCCGCCCTCTCGTGAGAGCCCGATGTGATCGCCCTGCCAATCGAACTTCGCTCCGAGCCGGATCAGCTCACCGATACGATCCGAAGCCTCGTTTACGAGAACATCGACGGCCTCCCGATCGCACAAACCGGCGCCCGCTTCGAGGGTGTCTTTTAGATGCAGCTTCGGAGAATCCTCCGGGCTGACAGCGGTCGCAACCCCACCCTGGGCGTACCAGGTGGCGGTTTCTTTCAGCTCGCTTTTTGTAACGAGGGCCACGTCGAATTGCTTGGATATCTCGAGCGCAGCAGAAAGACCGGCCACACCGCTTCCTACGACTACGACATCGGTTGCTACTTTATCAATATTGTCCGTATTAAAATTAACTAAATACCTGGGAATCATCTTTTTTAATCTCTCTTAAACGATCTGCAGCATCCTATCGATTGCGCGTTTTGCGAGCGCTGCTATATCCTCGGGCACTGTGATCACGTTCTCCATATCCTGCAGAGAGAAGAGGACTTTCTCAAGCGTTGTTCTCTTCATGTTTGGACAAACGGCCCGCTCGAATGCGGGATAAAACACCTTGTCGGGGTTTTCCTTGCGCAGCCGGTGCAATATCCCGACCTCGGTTCCGATAATGAACTCTTTGGCATCCGTTTCTCTAGCATAGCGAAGAATGCCTTCGGTGCTTGCCGCGTCGTCTGCGAGCGCGATTACCTCCGCCAGGGACTCGGGATGGACGACCACTTTTGCATCGGGATGGGCTTCTTTTTGTTTCTTAAGCTCCTCTGGAGTGATCCTGCGATGCGTCGGGCAAAAACCCTTCCAGAGAATAATGTTTTTTGAAGTCTTTGTTGCCGCATAGTGGCCGAGATGCTGGTCGGGAACAAAAATGATCTCGTCGGCATCGATCGCCTCGATTATTTTTACAGCGTTGGCCGAGGTACAGCAGTAATCGCTCTCGGCCTTTACCTCCGCGCTCGAATTTACATACGTCACAACCGGCGCTCCCGGGTGTTGAGCCTTAAACTCCCTCAGCTCATCCGCCGTTACCATATCCGCCATAGGACAGCCAGCGTTGATGTCCGGAAGCAAAACGGTTTTAGTCGGCGAGAGAATTGCCGCCGTCTCTGCCATAAAATGCACACCGCAAAAAACTATCACGTCGGCATCGGTGGCGGCCGCTTGCTGGCTTAAACGAAGTGAGTCGCCAACAAAATCGGCAATATCCTGTACCTCATCCACCTGGTAGTTGTGGGCGAGTATTATCGCATTTCGTTCCTTCTTTAACCTTTGTATCTCATTCACCATATTTATATCGCAGCTCAAATCACTTACACCTCTTACAAATTTTACGGCCTCATCGCCGCTTGCGTCTCGTTGTTCTCCGTGCTCATTATAACGCCATCACATTAAACTGCCAATTTTTTCGACCTTCTGTCCTGCCACTTCGTGAAGATAATCTAGGGCTGAGCCTCCACGAGGCAGTACGATGTCCGGCTCGATCTCTAGAAGCGGAACGAGGACAAAAGCGCGTTTTAACATCTCTGGATGAGGTATGACAAGGTCTTCTTCATTGATTAGTGCGTTGTCGTAGAGAAGGATATCAACGTCGATGGTTCTGGGTCCCCAATGCAGCTCCCGTTTCCTATTAAGGCTCCCCTCAACCGCGTGAGCCGCTTCAAGAAGCTCATGGGGTGAAAGATCTGTTGTAATCTCAATGACGATATTATAAAAATTCTGCTGCGGCACATCCCCAACCGGTTCGGTCTCGTAAACCGAAGAGGTTTTCACCAGGTCGATTGCCTCGTGACCGGCGATTGCGCGAACGGCTTGCCTTAACTGCATACCGCGATCGCCGAGGTTTGACCCAAGACTTAGAAACGCTTTTGCCACATCATACCACCACTCACTGCCACCACTTATTCCGCTCCCGCAATAATCACGTCGGCAAGCTTGCATGCCCTCGCGACTTCTTTCACGTCATGGACGCGCACGATATTAGCACCCCGGGTAATCCCATAGACAACGCTTGCTATCGTGCCTTCCACACGCTCATCCGCCGGCAGATCAAGAACGGCCCCAATAAACGCTTTTCGAGAGGTGCCAAGCACGATCGGATACCCGAGGCTCTTAAATTCAGAGAGTCGCCTTACGATCTCAAGGTTATGATCACGGGTTTTACCAAATCCGATTCCCGGATCGATCAGGATTTTTTCGCTGGGAAGCCCGGCTGCAATCACGTTTTGGGCTTGCGTGTCAAGCCAAGCGGCAACCTCGGCGACAACGTCTTCATAAACCGGATTCTGCTGCATATCTCGCGGCGTGCCTTTCATATGCATGATGATCGCCGGCACGTTCCGCTCGATGGCCAGCTCCACCATCGTTTCATCGCGCAACCCGCTGATGTCGTTGATAATAGTAGCCCCGGCATCAAGTGCACGCTTGGCAACCTCGGGTTTGTAGGTATCGATCGAGAGAGGAACGTCAAGCTCACCTGCAAGAGTTTCGATAACCGGAATAGTTCGCCTGATTTCCTCATCAAGCCCGACCGGGTCGGCCCCCGGGCGCGTCGATTCCCCGCCGATATCGATGATATCGGCTCCATCGTCAACCATACGCTTCGCTTGCTCGACGGCTACCGCGAAATCGAAATTCCGGCCGCCATCAGAAAACGAATCCGGCGTTATGTTGAGAATGCCCATAATGGTGGTCTTTGCCGTAAGATCTAGCCTAAAACGGCCGGCCTCGATCACCGGGGGGCGTTTGTCGTAATTGCTAAGCGCATCCTTGATTTGCTGAGCAAGCTTTTTTAATCCGAACGGCTGCAAAACGAGCTTTGCACACAGCGCATCGTACTGACGCAGTGTGCCCATGAGGACCATGTCCACCCTTCGCAGGTCCATCTTATACAGAACCCAGGGTGCGGCGGCCTCGCCACCACGCGAGAGCATTTCCTGCTTTATGATATTTGCCGCGCGCGAATCGATATCCGAGATAGAGACTATGCGATGGATGGCTTTAGGTGTCATGATATCGATGCCCTGCTGAGAGACATCCAGCCCTGCGAGCATTATTCTAGCGTCCTCGAGGTTATCTATACATACAACTCGTGGCCTCACTACTATATCTCCCTTTAATAATCCCCTTTTACTGACCTTTTATGAGAGACAGCGCCTCTGCCCGGGCAACGCCGCGGCTTCTAAAAAGACCCCTGACCGCCGAGGTCACTGTGGTTGAACCGGGCTTTTTTACCCCTCGCATGGTCATACAGAGGTGCTCGGCCTCAACGATCACCATAACTCCCTTGGGCTTTAACGCCTCCACCATCGCATCTGCGATTTGTGTAGTTAGTCTCTCCTGCACCTGCAGACGTTTTGTAAAGACATCCACCACCCGGGCAAGCTTACTAATGCCAGTGACCCTACCATCATCTCCCGGGATGTAGGCGACATGTGCTTTTCCGATAAACGGCATTAGGTGATGCTCACACATCGAGTAGATCGGGATATCCTTAACTATTATCATCTCGTCGTGATCTTCGCCAAAGGTCACATTCAGGATCTCGACCGCATCCTGATCCATACCGCCCAAGATCTCTTCGTACATCGACGCAACACGCCGCGGTGTATCCCGGAGACCCTCGCGATTTAGGTCCTCACCAACTCCTTCAAGTATAAGGCGAACCCCTTGTTCAATCTTCTCCCTATCCAAACAAGAAACCCCTTTCAGGCTCAAAAATCGTACACTCTAAGCTCTTCCAGTAAGTAATTTGCAGATTAACTAGAATATTATGTCATAATTCATGCGAATTGCGAATATGTGAAGCAAAAAAAGGCCACGTAAACGTGGCCTTTTATGTTCGAATCATATAATCCTTGTGCTAATTATTATAGCTAGGTCTTGCAGCCCTAGCCTTCGACCGGCCTTAGCTTACCGGGTATATCGAGCACGTCCTTGCCCTTTGCCGCCGGTTTCTGCTCTTTGGCAGGCCCGGTCGTTTCGCTATCGACGAGTTCTTTTGGAGGTAACTCTTTTCCGTCAAGAATCAACTGCAACTCGCCCTTTTCAAGCGTCTCTCTATCGATAAGACCGTGCGAAATATGATCGAGAATTACTTTTTTCTCGGTCAATATTTGCTTGGCCCTCTTGAACGCCTCATCGACCATACGCCTGATCTCTTTATCGATCTCATAAGCGATCTCTTGGCTATAATCCGGATGTGAAGAGAAATCGCGCCCCAGGAATACCTGATCCTGCTTCTGGCCAAGGGTGAGCGGCCCGAGCTTCTCGCTCATGCCATACTCACACACCATCTGGCGGGCAACTTTCGTCGCTTTATCCAGGTCATCGTGCGCACCCGTCGTAACCTCGCCAAAGACCATTTCTTCCGCAACCCGTCCGCCAAGAAAAACGGCAAGATTATCGGTTAGCTCCGATTTTGATACCAAGAACTTATCCTCGGTCGGGAGCGTCAAGGTGTACCCAAGCGCCCTTCCGCGCGGGATAATCGATATCTTGTGGACCGGGTCGGTGTGCTCAAGCGTATGCGCCACCAACGCGTGCCCGGCCTCATGATAGGCGATAATCTCTTTCTCTCTCTCGCTTATCAGGCGGGTCTTTCTTTCAGGACCTGCGATAACTCTATCGATGGATTCCTCAAGCTCCAACATGTCGATCTCTTTTTTACCGTGACGGGCTGCAAGCAACGCCGCCTCGTTCACCAAGTTCGCCAAATCCGCACCGGTGAACCCCGGAGTCCTGCGGGCAAGAACATCGAGATCGATATCCTTGGCGAGCGGCTTACCCTTGGTATGGACTTTAAGAATCCCCAGCCTTCCATTAAGGTCCGGCCTGTCGACGACGATTTGGCGGTCGAACCTGCCCGGACGCAAGAGCGCCGGGTCAAGAATATCCGGCCTGTTGGTCGCCGCGATAAGGATAACGTTATCCTTAATATCAAAGCCGTCCATCTCGACCAGCAATTGGTTGAGTGTCTGCTCACGCTCGTCATGGCCTCCGCCGAGACCGGCACCCCTGTGCCTACCGACGGCATCGATCTCATCCATAAAGATGATACAAGGCGAGTTCGCCTTGGCCTGCTCGAACAAATCGCGCACCCTCGATGCACCGACACCGACGAACATCTCGACAAAGTCCGAGCCGCTTATCGAGAAGAACGGCACTCCGGCCTCGCCTGCTACGGCCCTGGCCAAAAGCGTCTTACCGGATCCCGGAGGTCCGTAGAGTAGAACACCTTTTGGAATCTTCGCACCAAGCGCCTGGAATTTGGATGGATTGGCCAAGAACTCCTTTATCTCGCGCAATTCCTCGACCGCCTCATCGACACCCGCAACGTCCTTAAACGTGACCCGCGGAGAATCCTTGGTGAGGCGCTTAGCCTTGCTCTTGCCAAACGACATCACCTTGTTGCCGCCACCTTGCATCTGCTGGAGCATAAACAACCAGATGCCCAGGATCAGAACAAACGGCAAAAAATTCAACGCTATCGATAACCACACCGTCTCTTTTTGCGGGTCGGATGTTATCTGTACGTTATGGGTCAAAAGCAGAGGGACCAATTTATCGTCCTGTGAAGGATAGTAGAGCGAAAAATCACCGCCCTTCTTAAAATCGGCCTTGTACTGCCCATCGATCCTGTGATCCTTGTCAAACATTACAACTTTGGCTACATGCCCCTGGTTAACCTGCCTAATGAAATCGGTATATTGCGGCTGATCCGGTTTCGCTGTGGGCTTGAGAGCCGTCGTTGCCAGCAAAACAATCACTAAGAGTATTAAAAACCAGAAGCCGGCGCTTCTAAAAAGCCTTTTCAAACAAGCTCCTCCTCATCTGTTTCATAACTGAAATGCTACCACACTTAATAACTCTGAACAATTTTATACACCCACTATTACACTCCCCAGTGCTCTTACAAATTCACTCTCTATTACACTCTCTATTACACTCTTTATTACACACTCTTATATGCCTCTATACTATCCCATCATCTTCATACACAGAACGTTTCAATGTTCCTATAAAAGGAAGATTTCTATACATCTGTGCATAGTCGAGGCCATACCCGACCACAAACGTGTTCGGTACAGTAAACCCCGAATATTTCAGCTGTATCGGAACCCTTTGCTTCCCTTCTTTGACGATGAATGAACATATCTCAAGACTTGCCGGCCGCCTCGAACTCAGGTTCTTGATCAGGTAATTCAGGGTGAGGCCGGTATCAAGAATATCTTCCACTATCAGCACATGTTTATCGGCTATATCATCATCAAGGTCTTTTAATATTCTCACGACTCCCGATGTTGTCGAGGCCGATCCGTAGCTTGATATGGCAATGAAGTCGGTCTCGACTGAGACACCCATCTGCCTTATGAGGTCGGCAAGAAACACGAACGCGCCCCTCAAAATACCTACAAGCATTAGATCTTTGCCCTTATAATCCTCGCTTATTTGCCGACCGAGCTCCCGGACTCTCAGTTTGATCTGCTCTTCTGATACTATTACATCTTCAATATCATCAGATAAAACCCGATCGGTTACGTTTGCTTCCATCGTTCCTCCAATCGCATGTATCTTTACTACTCTATATCACCAATTACATCCGAAAAAAACCAATAGGTTTTGAATAAAGTGATGTCGATTACCGCCGTTGCGACTTCAGATGCAACACCAGTACCCGCTTTGTCTGAGCCGTAACGCGAAAACGCTCATCGATGCGAAATCCCGCTACCCAGATAATCTGGTCGTTTGCAGCAATTATTGGCACCTTGTCCCGTTGTCTTCTTGGGACTTTCTCATCAACGAAGAAATCTTGCAGTTTCTTCTCTCCCATCATACCAAACGGCACGAAAAAGTCTCCCGGTTTTCGGGTGCGAATCTTAAGCTCTGCGGGAATTCTATCAGCATCAAGATGAGCTACATCCCCATCACCCTCAAATACTATATCGCCGGCGGCATGATACTGCGCTTCTATCTCTATACCAAGAAGCCCAACTGGCGTGATTCCCGGCACTATTAGCTTCACCGGTTTCAACGGAGGGCCCTCGAACAGCTGTTTTCTCGCAAACACCAAGTACTCATATTCAGCAAATACGACAATACCCCCGGGCAGCTCGAGTTCAAATCGCACCGGAACATTTTGCAATGCATCCACTATGGCTTCTATATGCTTGAACTCGATACCACGCAGATCGTCTTTCGCCCACTTGATGCATTTACGAATAAGACGTCGCTTAAGGGAGAGCGGCTGTGCCTCCAACGGCTGCATCTCAATTCTGACAATCCCGTCGCCGGTCTCAGCCAGCAGATCAAATACCCCATCAGTAAGCTCGCTTAAATGGGATTGGTCCTCCCTGACTATCTCGATCGTCTTGAGAAGCGACCCTTTGAACTGCGGGTTATAGCTTGTTAGAAGAGGTACGAGGTCTGAGCGCACTCTATTTCGCAGAATCGACAGGTCCTCGTTTGATGCATCGACCCGATAAGCAAGTTCATTATCCCGGATATACCCCAGAATGTCCTCCTTGCTCACCTCGATAAACGGTCGTATATAGATGCCTCTTACCGGCTGCATTGCCGCCAGTCCTTCCAGGCCGGCACCCCGTATCAAGCGCATCAGAAACGTTTCAACCTGGTCATCAGCGTGATGTGCCAATGCGATCCGGTCGACCTTAAGCTCAACCGCAAGCCGGTCCATAAGTCTATACCTAGCCTCACGAGCGGCTTCCTCCAATGACAATCTCTCCCGCTCCATCAGCGCCGGTACGTCGTAGCTTTCAAGCGTTGCCGGTATATCGAGCCGGGCGGCAAGTGCGGCAACAAATTCAGCATCCTCATCAGCTTCTGCGCCACGTATCTTGTGGTTGAGATGAAAGACATGAAGCCGGAGGTCATAGAGTGGCTCGATGTGTTTTAAGAAATATAGCAGCGCTACCGAATCCGGGCCACCGGATACCGCCACAAGCACGCTATCGCCCTTACTGAGCATATGATACTTTTGAATTGTGGTCAGAACACGGTCGAAAAACCAAGCGTCGACCAACTGCATCACCCAGACATAATAAAAAATGACCCTTTACGGGCCTTAACTCAATCCTCAATCTTCATCTCAAGTATAGTCTCATTGACCTTATTTGCCAAGTTTTCTATGTCTGCAGAGATAGATCGATACCATCGCTTAAGCCGCGCCCGCGTTTAACTCTGACGTACCGGTTCAAATAAAAAAGTAGCCCGATGATCACCAGGCTACTTTTAACATCATACTAAAGCTATATGCCGTCTACGGTTCAATTCTTTTTTCAAACGCCTGGCCATCAGCCAGCACTTTTAGGATAACTCCGCCCTTAACTGGATTCCTGTCGGCATCAAAGGTGTACGTTCCGGAAACACCCTTAAAACCCTTAATCGAAGCCAAAGCATTCGTTATTTTTCCAGGATCCGTCGAATCCGCCTTCTTCATCGCCTCAACAACAAGCAACACCGCATCATAACTCAACGCTGCTGAAGGACCGGGCCTAATCCCGTAATCCCCTTCGTAACTGTCCACAAATCTTTGCGTTTCCGGATCGGGGTCTTCCGGCGAGAAATGATCGCTGAAGTAACTACCGACAGCCGCTTGTCCGGCGATCTTAATCAGTTGCTCCACATTCCAGAATTCGGTGCCAAGGTATGTAGTCTTAACTCCCATCGCCGCCGCTTTTTTTATAATCTGACCGGCTTTGTCTTCAAAATCGGGAAGCAATACCACATCCGGTTTCACTTTCTCCAACTCGCTCACCTGCGACGTAAAATCAGTCGTATTATTTGTATACGATTGAATAGTCTCGACTTTGCCGCCGTATTTCTCGATCTCCCGCTTAAAATTGTTCACAAGTGTTTTAGCGTCCTCATCACCACTGTTATATATTACAGCAGCCTTTTTCACTTTAAGGTTCTGCCCGGCGAAGCGTCCCAGCAGGGTTCCCTGATACGTATCCACATAGCAGGCCCTAAAAATCTCTTTGCCTATTCTCGTTACATTACTTTCCGACGCGCGGATAGCAAGCATCGGCACTCCCGTCCTGTTGGAGATTGGAGCAGCCATTTGAGCTGATTGCGAGGTATAAGGCCCGATAATAGCGGATACCTTCTGCACCTCGGCATAATTCAGGGCTATGCTTGCTGCAAGTTTAGGTTCTGAGGTATCGTTACCCGGAATTACCTCCAGATTCTTACCATCGATACCACCCCTTGCATTGATCTCATCAACCGCTAAATCGATACCGTTTTTGCAGAGCGTACCGTATTTCTCATAATCTCCCTTTAGCGGCAAAATCAGGCCTATCTTTACGGTTTGTTCAAAAGCACCTTGCGGGGGTACCGGCTTAGAACAACCAGACAGGGAAAGCGTTAAAGAGATAATAATAAGAGAAATGATAGCAAAAGAGAGAGAGAATAACCGTTTTGACACAATGCCTCCTAGTCAATCTAGCTTGATAAACGTACTTTACGAAGCCATATGTTCATTCAACCGCAGGGTTAATTGCGTTTCGCCATAATAATACGCTCAGCAGTAGTATAAGTCAAAGTTTAGGTCAATAAAGATAACCCCCTTAAACTAGAAAAGAGGCAGGTTAAAGATAAATGTCGTAGCAAGCACAACCAAGAATAGCCCGCAAGCAAAGAGTATGCCCCGATAGATGCGATCAGTTACAAATCTCTTCCCGGTTACAATAATGTAAGCGACCGCACCGTACCAAAAGAAATCACCGAGGATGTGCCCTAGATAAAATGAGGTCAAGCCGGGCCACCCATGCTTTAATGAATCCAGGACCAGTTTTGCGCCAATGGTTGCCCACCATAACGTCCAGTAGGGATTTGAGATACTGGTAGCGATTCCTTGCACGACCGGGCCGAATCTGGCCTGCTCCTGGCCTGCCTCAAGAGAGAGCGAGACCCTCCCCCGATACGTATCCATGACCATACCGTAGCCCATCCAGAGCAAAAAGCTCCCCCCAAGTATCCCTATTGTCCTGATGATGCTTAGGTTATTAAGCAGCGTGGAAAGACCAAGGGTAAAACCGATAACCAGCAGCAGCTCAAGAATCGAATGTCCGAGAATCAACAAAAAAGCCGCTTTCTGGCCTTTTTTCACCGTTTCTCCAATGGTTACAGTAAGAAGTGGGCCGGGCACCATGGCCCCCGATAGCGCAATGGCCAACGCGGTCGAAAAAATGACGATGAGTTCCAGCTTTTCCTCCAAACCCTCTAGTAGATGAAAAACATAGCAGAAGCCCCTGCGAATGGCAAGCGACTTAAGGGGTCTGAAACTTTTATAAGAGTAAAGGATAAAGAGGTACGCCGATCAAGAAGGTTTATTCTGCAGACACGTCAAAAGCTAAAGTCGTATCGTTCGCGGATATACTTGCGATGTGCTTCCGACTAGGTTTGCACAAAAAAGCGTGCATGAAGAGCAGCGGCCTTTATCGTTTCTTCTGCAACAGGGCACATTCTGTTCCTCCCAGCAATTCAATCCCTTCTTGTATGCGACACAACTATGGTAGTGACTTGCCGGACACCTCCGTAAATCGGAGCAGATGTTTTTCTTGCGCCCTTTCAGGCTGTATACGTTCACCTAACACCCCCAACCAAAACACAGGTGGAAATAACAAGTATCCGGTAATACTATACCATGCAATGGCATATTTTACCAGCCCCAGTTAGCATATTTTACCAGCCTATAGGTTAGCGATATAATTGATAGCTTATACGGCAATTCTTTGGGTTACTTTAAGTGCGGTAGGAATAGTGGAAATTAGCAAACCCGTGCAGGAACCCGCCGTCTACATCCGTACCTTTAAGCCCTGCTCGGTAATTACGACGGCAACCGACACGAGCACTATAAAGAAGACAATAAAGATAATGATCGCAAAGTTCTTAATCTTGTGGCCCATAACATTTCCTGACATCCCCCAATGTCCCCCTGTGTGTACCTATGCTCCCTGTTCAATGATCATGTCTACAGAACATTGAAATTATTGTTACTTACTATTGTAGATAAACGCTTAGTACGTGTCAATAAGTAAATCCCTATTTTTACTGAATTAAGGCAAGTATAAATACTGATAACCGCTACAGCGGGGAGTTTAAGAAGGTGCTTGCCACAAGCAGATTCTCGGGTCACACTCGGATACCTGCTACTATGCAATAGCGCCAGCTCACCGGGTTGCGGTTGATGCCTTAAAGCTCACGGGCAATATCCATAAGAACACCTATTTGCCCGATTTTTGGATCTTTCCCCTGGGCCTCGATCTCGACCGTTTCCCCTCCCTCGTACCATGCCAGGATAGAGAGACCCTGGCCGTCATAGCCGAAATACGCCATGCGCCCGTTTACCCAACAGAGCTGCTGACCACGCTTATACTTAAATCTAATCGAATAAAGCGCATCGGACGCTTTCTGCTCATCACCATGCTCTTTTATCGCGACAGTTACGGTTGTGACTTTACTGTCGGCGTCTTTCGGTTCATACACCCGGGATACTACATCTTTTGTCGACTTCTCGGAAACCAGTTTAAACCCCTCAATCGCTGAAGGCAGTGTGGTTTTAGCTGGTTCATCCGCACCGTTCTGCGGAAATTTGAGCTTGGGGCGAGAGCCGGTATCCCCCGGATGAGTAACTGCACCGGAACCGCCTTCAGCATTTTCATTACTTAGCTTCACAGCGTTCTCGCGGCTGATGCGGCCATGTTCTGAAGGTGGAGAGGTTCCCATGCCGGGATTGATTCGCTGCTTGACATCTGCAAGCTGATCCTTTGCATCCTTAAAAGAAGGGTTTGTTCTTACGATATCCGCCAGCTTTCTCTTGGCGCTCACCAGGTCACCGCGATCCCGATCTTCTAGGGCCTCGGTATAGATCGCCTCTGTCTTAAGCTTAGTGGCCACGTTCTTATAGATGATAACCCCGAGGATTATTGCCATCACCAGCACGCTCGCAACTGTAATCGCCCTCGAAGTGCTAAGAGAGAACTCTTCCGATGTATGCTTCTCAGTACTCATATCAAATTACCCGAAAATCACCGATTGATAACTATGCTTTATAAGGCCGCTCTAGAGGCTTACATCGATTTTAGAACATGAAAGGTGTAATTAACAGTACTTTTAGGTTCAATGGAGTGGCTAAAAAAAGGGGGAGGAAGAGCTCGGCAGCAGGACAAACCGGAAACCCTGAAGGAGAGCTTTTAGATGAGAGTCTGAGCCCTTCCTCATTTTAAGGTATCGGCATTTCGTGCAATAACTATATGACTTTTCTCCCGTCCAACATAAAGACCGGATAATTAAAGGCTTTCAAGCCTGACCCTTGGGCTTACAATCTCGGTTATCCTTATACCGAAATTATCATCGATGACAACCACTTCGCCTCGGGCAATCGTCTTCCCATTAACCAAAAACTCAACCGGCTCGGACGCCAGCTTATCGAGCTCGATTACGGAACCTTTGGCAAGCCGCAGTATCTCTTCAATCGTCATCTGCGTTTTACCCAGCTCAATCGCTGCATCCAGCGTCACATCAAGCAAAAGCGAGATATTACTGTTGCCTGCGACAGCTACCTCCCCCTCACTTAGAGACCCAAATTTCGCGGGTTGCATATCCCGCACCTGGGGCGGCGCTTCCGTCTCAATCACGGGTGCACTTACGATCTCATCCGAACCGAAATTCACCTCTGGAATTTCGGCAAGGTCGAGCCCTCCGATGTCTTCCTCGTTGATGATCGGTGCAGCACTCTCCATAACCGGTTGCTCGTTTAAGAGAAGGTCGATGATTTGGTTGCTAAGACCGAGCGGTAGTAAGAAGCCGGCATTTACGGAGCTGTCCAGTAGCGTCAACGTCGCTACCACGTTTAGCAATTGGCCCTCTGGATACAAGAATCCGATGCTCTCAAAACCCGACTCATCCTGCAACACGATAGTATCGATTACCGCACAGTCTATAGTATGGCCCATGCTTTCCGCAAAGTTGGTCATGGCTTCAGAGACCGCGGTGTTTGCTATCTCCCTTAAACCTTCAAGAATCACCTCATCATCGGCCCCTACTTCCTTGGCCTCATCCGGAATCGCAAGATCGAACACCTTGGGGAGCCCATCACCGCTGATATAAAGGAAAAACTGCCCCTCTAACGCCGACCCGCTGTTAAGCTGGATAAGCAAGATGGGCGCTGTCAGGAACTTTCCGATATCACTAAACCCGATCACGTCGACTGCAGAGGGATCCATTCCCACATCAGAGCCAAGCTTCTCGCTTAAGGATTTCGCCAAGGATGCGGTGATCAAATCACAAATTTCGC
>NZ_JBTSLF010000022.1:0-2574 GCF_054640775.1 Candidatus Aquicultor sp.
TACTTGAGCAGTCTTGACTCGCTCTGCTGGCAGATCTCATGGCCGGGATGTCTTGAGTGCAGCCATTTCGATGGAAAGTGCTCCTTAGGCATAACACCGACCGAAGTGCCGGGTGGAAGCCATAACTCCGCGAGATCTTGCAAATCCAAGGAGATGAGGCTTAACGCAGCTTAGTTGTCCTTTTCCGCCCGTGTTTGATACACTTGCAAACAATAACTAGAGGAGCGGAAAATGAAAGAAACTACACAGGGTGGAAAAACGATTATCGACGCGGTTCTTGAGCTATTCGATCTTGTCATGACGTACGCGCGCCAGCAGATAACGATGATCGTCGAACAAAACATCACGAGACCGATTGGAACTGCTGCGCGAAAGGCTGCCTTCTTTATCCTCGCCTTTACATTTTTCTCGATTGCCTCGATCTTTGTAGCGGTTGGATTCTTCCTCTTGCTGGCAAGCCTTATCGGCTATATCCTGGCTTACCTCTCCATCGGCGCCGTCCTTATTCTTGGCGGCATAGTGCTCGTGCGCTTGAGTATGCGCGATGGAAAACTGCCTGGAAAGGCTCCCAAGAAAACGCCTAAAAAATAGTAATTTACCATATAATACCTTCCTTAAACCGCTCATAGCATTATACTTAGTAAAACACGTTACAGCAGGCTAATACTACTTCAGGAAGTCACAGGCGAATCCGATACCTTATAGCGACAAAGCAAGAGTGTCCAAGCACTTCAAGCACAGTGGCAATAAGGCAAGCTTTGCTTATTTTTTTGCTGAACGGGTAGAACAATAACAAATTATTTTATACAGGAGGAGTTATAGTGTTTAGGACAAATAACGAGCTTATGATGAAAGCGCGCGATGGCGGGTACGCAGTGGGAGCGTTTAATACAAACAACTTAGAAATAACAAAAGCGATTTTTAACGCCGCCTCACAAGAGCAGTCGCCGATTATCCTTGCGGTCTCACCGTCTGCCGCAAAGTACGCTGGAATGGAGAACCTGGTGGCCATGGCGAAAATCGCCGCTGGGGAGACGGGGGTTCCGGTTTCGGTTCACCTGGACCACGGTACCGACTTCGAGCATCTGGTCCACTCGATACGCGCCGGGTTTTCATCCATTATGTTCGACGGCTCAAAACATCCCTATGAAGACAATGTGAGGCTTACCGCAGAAGCCGTAAAGCTCGGGCATGCCGCCGGCATCTCGGTCGAGGGCGAGCTGGGAAGGCTTGTCGGTACAGAGGATGCGATTTCCGTATCCGAGCGTGAGGCCTCGATGACCAACCCGGACCAGGCGCTTGATTTTGTCGAGCGCACCGGTATCGACGCGTTGGCCGTATCGATCGGTAACGCACATGGCTGGTATAAAGGAAAACCGCAGCTCGACTTCAAGAGGCTTGAAGCAATCGGGAAAAAAGTAGGAAACAAGGCGTTGCTTGTCCTGCATGGCGCCTCGGGCATTCCCGATGAAGATATCAGGACCGCAGTTTCTCTTGGCGTAACCAAGATCAACATCGACACCGAGATACGCGATGCGTTTAAACGCGGGATCGCCGGTTTCATCCAGGAAAACCCGGATGTCATCGACCCCAGAAAACTACTTAAGCCTGCCATCGATGAGATGATGAAAATCGTCGACGGTAAGATCAAGCTTTTCGGCTCCGCCGGTAAAGCGACCGAGACAATGGCGCATATGGCTGGGGGGGTTGCGTAATGAGGATAGGAATGCTCACCGGTGGCGGCGACTCAAGCGCCATTAATGCCGCGATTAGGGCGGTTGTACGGCGTGGACTCGAGGGCGGGCACCAGATCCTTGGTTTTAAGAACGGTTGGGCCGGCCCGATTAACGGCGATTACGAGGAAATGACGATGCACTCCGTTTCAGGGATTCTGCCGAAGGGCGGTACAGTTCTCGGCACATCGAGAACCAACCCGTTTAAAATCGACGGCGCGGTCGACAAGATGACAGAGAACTTGAAGCGCGCCGGTATCGACGCGATGATCTGCATCGGCGGCGACGACACCCTGGGTGTTGCGCACAAGCTCAATAGCCTACCCGAGCCCATACCAGCTGTCGGTATCCCGCAGACAATCGACAACGATATCAACGGCACCGACTTTGCGATAGGCTTTCAGTCTGCCGTCGAGGTTGCCACCGAAGCACTCGATAGGCTCCACACGACCGCCGAGTCGCACCATAGGATAATAGTCGTTGAAGTCATGGGAAGGGACGCCGGGCACGTCGCGCTCTACGCCGGTATTGCCGGCGGCGCAGACAGCATCCTCGTCCCCGAGCACCACTTCAACGTCGATGAAATCATCGACAGGATAAAACGCCGCCGCCAGAACGGTAAGACGTTTAGCATTATCGTGGTTGCCGAAGGCGCCAAGCCGGAAGGTCGCGAGCAGGTGGTCGTCAATGAGAAAACCGATGCGTTCGGGCACGTGAGGCTCGGCGGCATAGGTGAGTATCTTGCCGATATCATCGAGGAGAAGACCGGTCTTGAAACCAGGTTTATGAACCTCGGCCACCTGCAGAGGGGCGGACAAGCAAGCCCGTTCGACCGTTTCAT
>NZ_JBTSLF010000022.1:2584-24688 GCF_054640775.1 Candidatus Aquicultor sp.
GGCGTTGCGGCTGTGGAGCTGGTCGAAAAAGGCGAATATGACCGCATGGTCGCCATAAAATGCAGTGAAGTCACATCGGTCCCGCTCGAGGAGGCTCTTACGGTTAGGCCGGTTGACGAACGGGTATTTAATATGGCGAAGATATTTTTCTAAAATAAGTGTGCAGAAGCCGGATTGAAGCGAAGCATGAAGCACCTTCCTTCTCAAATATGCACTGGCTTTTTGCAAGTTCACTAAGGCAAGAGAGGGGCGCGGCGACGCCCCTTTCTTTGCGTTTATTAGCCATTAGCGAGTAGAAAAATACTTGTAAATCTTAATGCCCTAATCGCTAATCGCTTTTCGCTACTCGCTAATTTACGCTGCCATAAGCCGTGGTTTCTCCGCTTCGAGGAAGCTTAAAAACCGGCGTACCCCATCCGACATCGGCATATCGGTGTTGTAGATGACGTAAAGGTTTCCCATAAGCGGGGAGACCTCTTTTATCTTTATCTCTTTGACCCTACCGAGGTCGAGCGCATCCTTCGCCGCTTTCCGCAGGACAAAACTCATGCCTGACCCGCTTTCAACCGCTTTGATAATCGCCGGGTAGGTGTCGAATTCGGCGACTACGTTGAGGTTATCGAGATCGATGTTATGGGTGGCGAGTACTTCGCGGTACCACATCCTCGTGGCCGAGCCGGGCTCGCGCAGGATGAAATCCTGCCCTTTAAGGTCGTTGATCGAAATCTCGTTTTTGTTTGCAAACGGATGGTTGGCCGGACAGATAAGGATAAGTTCGTCGAAGTTGTTCAGAAACGTTTCGGCGTGTACGTTGCTGTTTTCAAGCGACATACCGATAACACCGGCCTCAAGATCGCCGTTAATGACCTGCTCGAATACTTCCGAGCTATCGGAAATATCCACTTTAAGCTCGATACCGGGGTTTTGCTTCTCCCAATCGCCGATAAGCTGCGGCAGCAAGAACTCACCGGTATAGCTACTCGCACCGATGTTTACCACGTTTTTCATAAGGCTCCTCCTTGCGGATATAAACTTCTCTACGGAGCAGATTTTTCCCAGCTCGCCTTAAGATAAACGTGATAGATAGCTCTCGAGCCTATCGCATGCCTCGCTGATATGTTCAAGAGAATTGGCGTAGGAGAAGCGCAGATACCCCTCGGCGTTGCTGCCGAAGTCGATTCCGGGAGTTACCGCCACCAGGGCGTTATTGAGAATATCGAGGGCTAGTTTGTACGAGTCTGCCCCAAACTTCTTTGCGTTGGCAAGCACGTAAAACGCGCCGGTCGGCTCAACGGCGATGCCGAAACCGATTTCCCGCAAACGGGGGATAAGAAACTTTCGCCGCTCGTCGTAGGTGCGAACCATCCGGGCGATATCCCCGGCGGTTTCTTTCAGCGCGGCGATGCCGGCCCACTGCACGAAGCTGTTCGCGGAGATAAAAAGGTTTTGCTGCACCTTTTGCATGGGGCGGATGAATTCCTTGGGCGCAATGGCATAGCCCAGGCGCCACCCGGTCATCGCATAGAGTTTCGAAAAGCCGTTAAGCACGAACGCTTTGTCCGTAAATTCCAGGATGGAATGCTCTTTCCCCTCGTAGGAGAGGCCGTGATAGATCTCATCGGAAATAATATAAAGGTTCCCGTTTGCGTTTTTCGAGCGCGCGTCTGCTCTTGCTTCTACTATATCTGCGATCCTGCGCATCGACGGTTCCGAAAGCATGGTACCGGTCGGGTTGGAAGGGGAGTTTATTAAGATCGCTTTGGTCATGTCGTCAAGGGAGGACTCGATCGCTTCAGGCCGGTACTGAAAGCCGTCCTCCTCGTGGACATTGATAAAGGAGGGCTCACCGTCGGCGAATCGTATAAAATTGGGGTAACAGGCATATCCCGGGTTTGAGAGAATCACCTTTTCGCCGGGATTTAAGAGCGCCGCAAACACCAAAAGCACCGCGGGCGATGTGCCGGCAGTTACGATGACCTGCTCGGGGGAGACGGTAACGCCATACTTGTCATTGTAGTGCTCTACGATCGCCTCACGAAGCTCCAGCAGACCGAGGCTGTGCGTGTATTGTGTTTTATCGTCTTTAATTGCTCTGCAGCCGGCATTTTTCACAACCTGCGGTGTAGTAAAATCCGGCTCCCCGATCTCCATATGGATAACGTTTTTGCCCTGTCTCTCAAGTTCTTGCGCCTTCTCGTTTATCTCCATAACGATGAAGGGCGGCATATCGAGGGCACGTTTTGCAATCATGCGGTCTCCTAACCCGATTAATCTTTCTCATTATTGTATCCCTGTACCAACAACTGTACCAGATTTGGCCATGAGATGGGTAAACGTGCAAGACAAACGCGGGGCGATCGCCGGCCGGCTTAATCCGCCGCGATGACTCGTTTTAAACCGGTAAAGATGAATGGAGCCGGGTACATATAAGTATGTAATAGAACAGGAAATAGTTGAGGAAATAGTGGAAAGGGGGTGTTAAATATGGCAATGCGCAGGTTCGACCCGTGGCGTGACCTCATGAGGATGCAAGAGGACTTGAACAAGCTCTTTAGCAGGAGTGTTATGGCTGAACCGGAAGCAGAAGCATTCTGGGTGCCTTCTGCCGATATCTATCAGAAGGATAACAAGCTCATCGTAACGATGGATATTCCAGACGTTGATCCTGACGATATCGATATTTCGGTCGTCGACAATACCCTTAGAATCAAAGGTGAGCGCAAACACACCAAAGAGGCGAAGAAAGAAAACTACTATAGGTCGGAAAGGTTCTACGGTTCATTTGAGCGCATGATCGAGTTGCCGGTGCCCGTGAAGACGGAGGATGTCGAGGCGACCTACAAGGACGGTGTTCTGACCATCAACCTCCCGATCGCCGAGGAGAAAAAAGGCAAAGAGATAAAGATCAAAGCGGCATAAGCTGCTTCTGACTTGAAAATCCAAGGGGCTCTTTATGGGCCCCTTTTTTAGTCGACCATCGCGTTCTCTCTTTACGTCGACCGCCTGCAGCCCGATTATGTAAATGCACGGCTATTTTAAGTTAATGGTGTAATAGGTTACTCTAGTAACTATACGCCTACATGATATGGTGGAGCAAAAGTATGGCGAAGATTCTCATAATCGATGACGAACCGAATATCCAGGAGCTGGTGGGTTTTTGCCTCAGTAATGCCGGCTTTGAAGTAGTCTCAGCCATGAGCGCCGGGGAAGGGCTGGCACAGTTTAACGCAAATGAGCCCGATCTTCTGGTGCTTGATATTATGCTTCCCGGCGGCATGGACGGTCGCGATATTTGCCGCGAGGTGAGAAAGCGCTCGCAGGTACCGGTTCTCATGTTGAGCGCCCGTGACAGCAGCCTTGATAAAGTGCTCTTGCTTGAGCTTGGCGCCGATGATTACCTGACCAAACCGTTTGACCCGGATGAGCTTGTCGCCCGTGTGAGGGCCCTCTTGCGGCGCGCAACCTCTGTGCAGGCGCAAGAGTCTGCCACGCTTGTCTTTGGCGATCTTGCTCTCGATGCGGACAAGAGGGAAGTGCTTCTGGCCGGAACGACTGTTGAACTTACCGCAAAGGAGTTCGATATTCTTGCGATGTTAGCCAACAACCCGGGTCTCGTATTTTCTCGCGAGAAACTTCTCGAGAAGATATGGGGCTATGACTACTTCGGTGACCTTAGAACCGTGGATGTGCACGTGCGGCACCTCCGAGAAAAGCTTGACGAGGATACTGGTAATCCGCGCTTCATTGCCACTGTTTGGGGCGTTGGATACAAGTTTATCGGGAGGCGTTAGTGAGACTCACGCTTAAGCAAAAGCTCATCGCGTCGTTTATACTGGTATCTGCGCTGACCCTGGCATTCTCGTCGTTTTTATTCTACCGCGCCTGGCTCGACTACGCGGTTAAATCAAAGAAAGCCGAGCTTCTCAAACAGGGGAGAACCCTCGCGGTTACGCTGGCCTCACCTAGAAACGGTGCAGAGGAGTCGCGCTTGGTCGAGCCCATCATTCGCTACTCGGCCCAAATCACCGGCGCCAGGATTATTGTTAACGATTCATCGGGCAGGGTTCTTGCTGATTTTGGTAGAATAAATCTCTTGGCCCCGGAACAGTTACCGCAACCCGGTGCGGCAAACCGTCTCGGACAGCGGCCGGGACAGCTTCTGCGACCGCGGCCAAATCAACCTCTCGGTGCCACGCAGAACAAGGTCACACCTAATGAGGGGGGAAATCCGCCCCAACTGAACTCAGAAGTCGCCTATGCCTCCGTCCCGATAAATGGAGCTTCCGGCGGCAGGGTGCTTCTAGTCGCGGCGGTGCGGGATATTAAACGCGCACAGGGCCCGGCCTTCACCATACTGCTAACATCCGGCATCATCTCGTTTATTATCGCCTCTCTTGCCGGGCTGTATCTTGCGTTCACGTTGCTTCGGCCTTTGGATAGACTTAAGAAAGCCGTCCGTGACATGGGGCAGGGAAAACTCTTGCAGCAGGTTCCGGTGGAAACCGGGGATGAGGTCGGCGAGTTGCTTCTTGCGTTCAACGTTATGTCGAGAAAAGTGGATGCGGCCTATGCCCTGCAACGCGATTTCGCCTCAAACGCCTCTCATGAGTTGAAGACGCCGTTGACTTCGATCGAAGGCTTTTCCAAGGTATTGCTGGAGGGACAGGTTGCCGATGAGGAGCAGCAGCGTAAATATCTGAAAATAATCAACACCGAGAGCCGTCGCGTGGCCAAGATCGTCAACGATCTGTTGGCGATCGCCCGCATCGACGCAGGTACGTTTAAGGTTACTCCATCCGAGATCGACACGGAGGCGATGCTTGCGAACATTTGTGATAAGTTCACTCCCCTGGCCGAGAACAAGAGCATTACGCTCAGCATGAAACCTGAGCGCCTGTCGTTTGTAAGCGATGGGGCGATCATCGAGCAGATCATCGGTAATCTCGTTGAAAATGCGATTAAATATACCGGCGAGGGCGGTTCGATAGATGTTGCCGCCGAAGGTGCCGGCGCTCATGTATGCTTTAGAATAAAAGATACCGGTAGAGGAATAGCACCGGCCGACCAGCGAAAAATCTTCAACCGCTTCTACAGGACTGCTGACCCATCACCCGGCGTAAACCCCAATGGCGCCGGTGGAACGGGATTGGGTTTGGCTATTTGCTCCGAACTTACTAAAGTCCTTGGGGGAAAAATTGAGGTGTTGAGCGCTTCGGGGGCGGGTAGTGAATTCAGCGTATACGTGCCAAAGAAGCAGTAATGCACATCGGCCGGTAAAGCCGGCCGATGAATGGTTACGGTCCACTCGGCAGCGCTATACTAATCCAAGTAAAGATGGTGGCTAGTTCTCTGAGCGATGCCGTAATAACAGAGCAGCCAATACGGCGATATTGATAATCACGAATGCCGTAAAGCTGTACGAATAGGTACCGGAATTAACTAACGGCGTAGACGTTGCAAATTGCGTCATGGGCTGGATGATCATGGCGTAAAAGAGGCCGGCCGGCGTGATCACAAGAAGTAATAAAAGAACAATCGCAAAGGAGACCCCGCCAAAGAGTCTTGAGAGAAACACAAGATACTTCATCTGGCAGCACCTCCTTTCAAAGGGGCTACTAGCATCGTATGTCTACTATACTCTGCTCACCTCAATAGTACCCTAAACAAGTTATTGCCAAACGGTACATAATGACATTGAACGGCTCAAAGTTAGCAGTAAACGGTACTGGCGAAGCTGAAATACTCGTTGTGCTCAAAATCCATTGGCGGGCACGTAAAAACTCACCGTATATTTTGTTAATCCGCCTCCTGGGGCAAGACGGTATCCGGTATTATTGGGTAAGTGATATATCTCGCCCTATAAAGTAACTTTTGATAATGGTGGATTAATGCCTCATGAATAAGCGAAAGCTCGTTATTGCGATCATTGCAGTTATTGTGATGGTGCCGTTTCTTGCCTGGTTCTTTAACGTTGAGAACAATAGCCTCGAGCTGGTTACGTTTGAGCTTCATTTTAAGAAGCTTCCAGATAAGTTCGGCAACTACAGGATCGTGCAGATAACCGACCTTCATAACAAGGAGTTCGGCCCCAATCAACGCGATCTTGTTGCGATGGTGAAAAGCGCCAGACCCGATCTGATTGTGGTCACCGGGGACTTGATAGACCGGAAGCGTTACGGTAAGGGACCGAGCCTCTCTCTTTTAACTCAGCTCAAAAGACTTGCACCGGTATATTTCGTTACGGGTAACCACGAGTGGTGGTCGGGAAGGTTTGACGAACTCTCGCAGGATATCAAGAATGCCGGTGTCACGATTCTACAGAACCGCCACGTCGAAATCACGCGGGGCGGCGAGAGTTTATACCTGGTAGGAATCGACGATATCGCAAAGCAATATGGTATCAATCATGATGATCCGTTTGCGGAAGATCATTTTATAGGCGGTGAGCTTAACGAGGCGATGGCGGGGCTCTCAAGTAACGACTTTAAGATATTGCTCGCACATCGCCCAGAGAGGTTTCCTGTCTATGCTTTACACGGAGTGGACCTGGTATTTGCCGGGCATGCCCACGGGGGCCAAGTTCGACCGCCGTTTTCAGGTGCCATAGTCACCCCCGACCAGGGTTTTTTTCCAAATTACTCAGATGGTGTCTACCGGCAGGCTTCCTCAACGATGGTTCTTAGCAGGGGCTTGGGTGTTAGCACCATACCCTTCCGCCTGTTTTGTCTCCCCGAGGTTATCGTCGTGGTTTTAAAGAAATAGTTTAGGTGATCATGAAGCCTTGTGCTTGCATACCAACCGCATGTAACATTACCTAAGTATTGATTAATTATACGGAATAAGGCTATAATAGCATCTAGGCTTGACATAGGTCCCGGTGTATCGCGGACCGCCCGCAGAACCGGACCCTCGATGTAAGGGGGCCGGGTTTTTGTTTTTATAGCCAAGGGAGGGCTTGCCCCTCAGGGCACAACCGGCCAAATAGAGATATCAAATGTAAGACTAAGATCTAAAGTAGAGTTAAAGGAAGGGAATGCGCATGTCGGTTAAGAAACTGTCAAGATCAAAGACGATGGCGATTTTACTATCGTTGTCCTTGATGCTCCTGATGATTCCAATGGGCCTTTTTGCAACGGCTGACACTATCCCGGCGACGCCGGATAACGTCCCGGTGCAAAACCAGGAGGTGGTGTTAGATACCAGCAGTACTACGGGTTCTGTTGAAGCAACCCCAAGCGTTCCGGTACTGGCGGCGGTCACACCGATTAACTCGAGCAATACCCAGGCGGTTACAATCACAGGAACCGCTGACCCAACGACGACCGTTATTATCACAGCTGCGGACGAGGCCACGGGTAGTGTTGCCGTATCTGCCACAGCATCGGCCACCGGCTCGTTTAACGCGATGGTCGACGTCTCCAGTTTGAGGGATGGCGTAATCAAGTTCACCGCGGTCGCCAGGAGCGCAAACGGGATTACCAGCGATCCGAGTATGGCGGTTACCCAGGTGAAAGACACGGTGAGCCCAATAACCGGCAGCATCACCTCTCCCGCGCCGGACAGCATCGTGAATACCAGTACGCCGAAACTGCTCTTTAGCATTAGCGATGCCGATGTTTCGGGTGTTGTGGTAAAAGTCGACGATATCGCCGTTACGAAGAAGTCCGGCGACGCTCTGGACCCGCTTGCGGATGGCCAGCATAACGTAACTGTTGAGGTCATCGATGCGGCGAGTAATGCAAGCGTTGCTAGGTCAAACTTCACCGTAGATACGCACGCACCGGTCGTCACCATCACTTCTCCGGTGGCCGGCAGCACGACAAACACGACGACACCACAGCTTACCTTTACTGTGAGTGAAGGGACCGCGACCGTGCAGGTTGATGGCTCGGCAGTAGGCAAAAAATCCGGCGATAAGCTGGATGCACTCTCCAGCGGTTCGCACACTGTAAAGATTGATACTGTCGATACTGCGGGTAACGTGGGCTCGTCACAGGTGACCTTTACCGTCGATACAACGGGGCCTGTCGTGAGCATTACCTCTCCGGCATCAGGCAGTGTTATAGTTACCACCACACCGCAACTCGTTTTTACGGCCGGTGACGCGACCGGTACACCGGCGGTGCGGGTCGACGGGTCGCTCGTCGATAAGAAGTCGGGGGATAAGCTGGCCCCACTTACCGAAGGGACGCATACGGTCTCCGTTGAGGCAACCGATTCGATCGGCAATAAAGGCTCATCCCAGTCGACCTTTACGGTTACCACACACGCACCCGCGGTTGTGAGCACCGATCCGACGAGCACGGCAAACAACGTCGTGGTGAATAAAGATATCGTTATCACGTTTAGCGACGATATCCAGGAGGGCACGACGACCGCCTACTCCGGCATCGTGGTGACGTCTTCGACCAGCACGGCGGTCTCTATTACCAAGAGCATAAGCGGCAAAACGCTTACTATACACCCGACCT
Source organism: Candidatus Aquicultor sp. (assembly GCF_054640775.1). Taxonomy (NCBI): domain Bacteria; kingdom Bacillati; phylum Actinomycetota; class Candidatus Aquicultoria; order Candidatus Aquicultorales; family Candidatus Aquicultoraceae; genus Candidatus Aquicultor; species Candidatus Aquicultor sp. The sequence goes on from NZ_JBTSLF010000022.1 coordinate 11,056, forward strand.
TCCCGCTGGCCTACGGCACATCGTATGCCGTGACTATTCCGGCCGGCGCAGTGAAAAATGCGGTCGGCTATGTGCTTGCCGGTACGTACTCGTTTAGCTTTACAACGCAGGCCAACCCGGCCGTGCCTGCTGCCCCCACGGGACTAAAAGTTGTCTCGAACAACGGTTTTATTTCATTGGCATGGGATGCGAGCAAGGATACGAGCGTTACCGGATACAACGTCTACAGAAAAGAAAAAGATGCGACAAGTACCCCCGTAAAGTTAAACAGTGCACAGGTGACCACGGCGCAGTACCAGGATAAGACCGCAAAGAAAGGTACGGTATATATCTACTATGTGACCGCGCTAAAAGCCGGCCTTGAGAGCCCGGTTTCCAACCAGGTTGAGGGGGCGCTTACCGTTACCCAGGGCAAAACAATAACCTGGCCGAAAGATGTTTTGGCCAGTGCGCCCAATGCAAAGGCTTTGAAAACCTACCTCACACGCGGCATATTTTCCACGGATGCCGATGGAAAGTTCCACCCGGACAAAGCCATTACCAGGGCCGAGTTCGCAAAAGCCATCTATTTCATGGTTGGGGGCAAGCTTATTAATCCGACGAAACCGGCTTTTCCGGATGTCGCTAAGACCAATTGGTCGTACCAATACGTCGAGCGGCTCAAGGCCCTGGGGATTATGATAGGGTACCCGAATAAGGCCTTCCGGCCCAACAACAGCATAACGAGAGCTGAGGTATCCAAGGTCGCGGCCTTAGTCCGGAAGCTTCCTTCCGCCACTACCAGTAAACTCAAAGATATCGGCTCATCCTGGGCCAAAGGGTTTATTAATTCTTGCGTGAAGGCGGGGTTGTTCAAGGGTAATTCCGATAACACCTTTAAGCCAAACGGCACCGTTACCCGGTCGCAAGCTGTCGATATTCTCGACTGGGTCGATAAGTAACAAGAGGGTAGCTCAAGAAAAAAGCGAACCCGTAGTATAGTATTGATATCTAGGGACTCAGGCATAAGGCCTGGGTCCCTTAATACATGTATAGTTTTTATGCTAAGAAACCTTAACACTTTCTTAAAACTTCTTTAACCCCCGCTTAAAACCTCTTACCGAAGATTATGGTAACACGATTGGAAAGGAGGTTTTAGTGATGAAAAGACTTATAAGTAAGGCTTTGGTAATTGCTATAGCTGCGGTAATCGTGGCCGGTGCAACCGCCGTGTTCGCAAATGCGGACGGGTCTCAAAACAACGGTAAGAACCCGGATGCCCCGCAAGGGTGGGCAGTCGGACAGCAGTTTGCCGATCCGGGCAATGGGCGGGGGCCCGGCAATGGACAAGGACCGGGTAATGGACAAGGACCGATGAGGCCTAGGCCGAATCTGGAGATCCCCGGGACTATTAAATCGGTGAGCGACACGAAGCTGGTCGTCGCAACCCGAAGGGGAGACGTCACCGTTGCGGTCGATGGGCAACTCAGAATCATCGAGGTGCGGAAAACCGTTGCTCCGGTTGGTGTAAAGGAAGGCCAGCATGTGCTTCTTGTCGGAAGACGGCTAGGAAACGCGTTAAAGATAAACGCGGTCGTCATTCATACCGGCATGCCGGATCTGCCCCAATACGAGACTTCGGCTACGCCCACTTCTGTTTAGTAAATTCTCCGAGCAAAGGGCCTCCATGCGGGGCCCTTTTTATTTTACACAACCGTTGCTATCGAGCCGGCGCCCCGTTTTTTCGTGACCTCGATACGGGCGGGGAAGAGCTCTTTGAGGTCTTCCAGGTGGGTTATGATGATAATCTTTTTGAAATCGTTTTGGATAGCGCTAATGGCCTCGATTAAGCGCTCTTTTCCTTCCTCATCCTGTGTGCCGAAGCCCTCGTCGATTACGAGCGTTTCCAGGCGGGCGCCGGAGCGGCGGGCGAGAAGTTTCGAGAGGGCGATGCGCACGGCAAAGTTTATCCTGAAGGCCTCGCCCCCCGAGAAGAGTTCATATTTTCTGTCGCCAAGCTCGCCATCGGTTATGATGAGATCCAGGGTCTCGATCACACCCCCGGTCCTTTGGTCCTTTTGTGTTACAAAGCGCAAGCTCATCTGCCCGGCGGTAAGTCTGTGCAGAAGGTCGTTTGCTTCTTCTTCGATCTCGGGGATGGTGTTTTCGATGATGAGCGCCTGGATGCCCTTTTTGCTGAAGATAAACGCGAGCTTGTCATTGATTTCCGCCTCACGCGCGACTTCTTTTCGCTCCTTAACAAGCTCTCCTTTTTTCTTTGCCTGTTTCTTGCAGGCATCGATTTTAGTCTGGGCGCCCGATCGCCGGTCAAGGACGGTCGCCTCGACCTCTTTTTTCGTTGTGAGCGCATCTTCGGCGGTCGCTATATCTTTGGTGACATCCCGCATGGCCGAGATCTCGCTCGAAAGTCCCTCGATCTTTTTCTTCTCATCCGCAAGCGCGTTCTGTTTGACTTCTTTTTGAGAGGAGAGGGTTGCGATGGTAGTTTCGGCTACCAGAATGTTCGCTTGCGCATTTTCAAGATTTGCCTTCAACTGCTCGTACTTTTGGAGGTCTCTAAGCCTCTGCTTGACCTTCTGGTGTTCGCTCGAAAAGTAGCCTAAAGCTTCTATTCCGGCTGATAGTTTTCGCAGCTGGGATTGCTCGTCATGCGCGAAGGCGCTCTGCATGAGTTTAAGGTTCAGCTCGTTGACCTGCATGGTTAATAGCGTTATCTCTTCCGATGCCTTCGCAAAAGCCTTCAGTTTCTCGGCAAGCTTTCCCTCGGCAATCTTGAGTTCGTCTTTACCCTTGATTTTTTCTCCGAGGGATTTCCCGGCAGTTGTCAGCGATTCAAGCTCGCGCTCCAGCCGTGCGGATTCGCTGCGGCCTGTATCGATTTGGGTCCTGATTGAAGCTATGTCACGCTCGACCCCCGTGCTGATTGCATGCCTTTCGTGGGCTTGGAGTGGTTTTTTGCAGAGGGGGCACGAGTCGTCGTCTTTTAAAAGGCTGCGCCGTTTTTCTTCTTCGGCAAGCTTTACCTCGAGAGCCTGAACCTTGGCATCAAGGCCAGCCTTTTTCTTTTGTACTTCGCTGTAGTTCTCGCGCATGGTGTTAAGTTCGGCTTCATACTTGTCAAACTCACCGAGCCTGACCTTGTTATTTAAAAGCGCGGCCTCGACGGATGAGCGCTGTGAGAGTTCTTTTTCAAGGGACGTTTTTCGCTCTGCGAGGTGTTTGAGATTTGACTCAAGCGAGGTTCGCGCCTGCTCGATCGCCAGTTTCACCGCGTTAAGATTCTTTTCAAGCGCCGTGTGCTGTTGCCCGGTAACCGAGAGTTCTTCCTCTTTTTTTCTAAGAGAGACAAGCTCGCCGTAGGCCGCCTCGATCTCATCACTCTTTGAGGTAAGCTCACGGGCCTTTAACGCGGTAAGCTCAAGGGCTTTAAGTTGCTCCTCGATCAAGGCGATATCCGCTTGAGCCAGCGCATAGCGCCCGTTAAGTTCGGTGAGTTGCGCGGCCTTCATATCAAAGACCGCCTTCTCCCCACGAAGTTTTACAATCGCGCCTTCGGCCGCCTTAATATCCTTTTGCAGCTCTTGCAGCCCGGCCGCCGCCTCTTTTAATTCCTGTTTATAAGCGGGGAGATGCTCGATCTCCTGGTCGATGTATGAGGTGCGCACATCGATATCTTTGAGGCGGTCGTTGAGCGCCTTGCGCTTTTCCTTGGCGAGTTCTTCAAGCTCGTCATAGATCGAGAGACCGAGTATCTCAGAGAGTATCTCTTTGCGCTCGTTCGCGCTTTTCACCATAAAGGTATCCGCATGCCCCTGCATGATAAAGGCCGAGTTGACGAAGGTCTCGTAATCCATCCGCAACACCTTATTGATACTTTCCTGCGTCGCGTTGAGGGTCTCGCCGGTCAAGGGGCGGGGCTCATCGCCATCCATTATCTGAAACTCGAGGCGCGAGACTCCCGTTTTGCCCTTGCGCGAACGCGAGCGGATAACCCGGTAGCGTTGCCCTTCAAGCTCAAATGCAAACTCCACCTGCATGTGGGGCTCTTTGTGGTGAATGAGGTCGTCGGTTCCGCTGCCGCGTTTGTCCACGCCCCGCGCTCTGCCCCAAAGCGCCCAGGTAATCGCGTCCAACAGCGAGCTTTTCCCATGCCCGTTCGGCCCACAGAGCACTGCCGTGTGGATGGATGAAAAACTAAGCGCGTCATCCATGTGTTTATAGCTCATGAAATTGGTTAGTCGCAGATCAACCGGTATCAAGTAGTTACGCCTTTCGTTGCGTCAGCTCGTCGATGAGTTTTTGGCCGTATTCTGTAAGTTCCGCCTGGCGCTCGAGGAGGTCTTCTCGCGTTTTGATATACTCGGTGAGCGCTTTGGCGGGGGTTTGGCTTTCGGTGAGATGGGGATTTCTGGCCCTTGTTTCCTCGCCCGTGGCTTCGACGGTGATGTAGGCGATGAAGTAAGCACCAGAAAGCGCTTCGGCAATCTCCTCTTTTCGCACCTGCTCTTTGAGCTTGGCCGGGACCTTTACGCGAACCCTTACCACGCTCTCCCCGAGATCGTGCTTCTCGCAAAGGGAGCAGACCTCGCCCGTCGGGTCGTCACTTTCGCATTCGATATCAAGCGTTACGAAGCGGCGAGCCGGCGTTTTGACGAACTCGTAAGTGGTCGCCCCCCGCACCAGGTCAATCAGGCAAAACCCCTTATCTTCCTTCTCCTCGCCAAAGTCCACGCGGTCGATGCTTCCCGAGTAGACGAGGTGGGGATAGGCCCCCTGGCTTACATCCTGGAATTTGTGGATGTGCCCGAGCGCGACGTAATCGAACTCGGGGCGCTGCAGGACGCTTGAGAGCAGCGTTATTTCGTTCCCGGCCAGGATGCTTCGCTCTTCATTGCCGACTTTTGCGTTTGAGATACTTAAGTGTGCGGTGAGTACCGCCGGGATGGTCGTATCCACTTGTGCGGCGAGATCTTCGACGAAGCTCTCGATGGTTCTCGTCATGAGGTCGTTCAGCTCTGTCAGCGTTTTATCCTTGTACTCGAGGTCCTGGTCTTTAAGGCTTGCGACCAGGCGGCTCCGCGAGAAATGGGGAAGGGTTGCAATTTGCGCCGGGCCTTGTTTGGTCTCTAAGGTAAAAAGCTCGGGCGAGCGCGCTACGTGAACGCCATCGATCTCAAGCGCATCATAGACCGCAAGCGAGTGCGCCTGCTTATCTAGATTGGGGAGGTCGTGGTTGCCGACAAGAAGCACGACTTTTATACCTTCTTTTGTCAGGCGCCGGACGACGCGGGCAAATTCGCGCTGCAGGGTCGGGTTGGGCTTCTGGTTGCGAAACGCATCGCCGGCAAATACCACGAGCGCGACGTCTTCTCGCACCGCCGTCTCAACCAAAAAGTTCAGCGACTTCAAGAAATCGATCACCCGCTGATTGAGCCCGGTCTTGGAGTCAACCCGCCCGTAGTTCTCCATCCCGAGGTGTAAATCCGCAAAATGGATGACCTTGATGCCGTGTGCTTGCCGTTTAGTCGAAGACGATTTCGTCATCGCCGAACACCTTCGCCTTCAAATCATCAACTGCCTTTCGGCGCTCGATTTCGTCTCCAATTGCCCCCACACCGATGCCCACTTCGTTGCAGAACCGCCCGTAATCTTTGGCGTCTATCACCATCGGCATCGGGAGCGCAAAGCCGGTAAGCAGAAACTGCCTGGGTTCCAGGTTATTGATGAGCACCTTAAGCGTGCCCTGGCTGGGTAGCCCCGTTAGGACAGCGTTGATATCGCGTTCGTCGCCAAGATCGCCGACAATGCGTGTGCCGACCTGTGAAAGTATCTCGTCGTCGATGCCGCTCGGGCGCTGGTCGATCAAGAGCAACACCATATTATATTTTCGCATCTCGCGGGCGATTATCCCGAAGGTAGTTTGCTTCGCTACCTGTGGGTCGAGGAACTTGTGGGCCTCTTCGATGGTAACTACCAGCGGTTTTGGTCCTTCCAGACAATCGGCTCGGGCGCTGTCGGTTTTATCCACATAGAGCCTGTGCAGCCTGCGCGTTAAGATATTTGCGACGAGGATGTAGGCGAGCATCGAGTTGTAGCGCCCGAATTGAAACACGATGTGCTTGCCGTCCTGGATAAAATCCATAATCCGGGCGACCGTATCATCGGCCACCGAGTTTTTAATAAAGGGCAGTCTCTTGAGCCCGCTTAAGCACCGGTGAAGTTTGCCGAGCGCCTGGTCGTTTACCTTGAGGTCCTCGACCACACCGGCGAACTCATCGGTATCCATCGCCAAAAACTTTGCCAGCCATTTATCTTCGCCCCATTTATCCGAGAGGCGATACATCGTCTCAATACCGGCCTGCGTGAGCCCTAGCTCGCCCGCGGCAAGCTCGAGGTCGGCTATTTCTATCAAGCTGTACGGTATCTGCACGTCGAAATCGGGGCGAATCCTTTTATAGAGAGGCGAATCCTTGTCGACCGTAAATATCGCGATTTTGCCGCCCAAGAGTTGCTTGAGGCTGGGGTCATCGAGACCGGCCTCGCTGGTCGCGCTCCAGCCGTACTCGCCGTGCATGTCGAATATGAGGTTGATCGCCATATCGCTTTTAACGAGATAGCCGAGGACCATGCGCGCAAGCACGCTCTTGCCCGAGCCGCTCTTGCCGAAGATAGCGTTGCTTCGCTTGCAAAACCGCTCCAGATTAAGGCACACCGGAACGTCCATAAAGATGGGCGAGCCGATTTCGGGATTGGTGATACCCGGTTTGCCGAATATGAGGGCCACATCGTCTTCAGTGGCCTCGCAGACGGGGGAGAAGTGCGGCGGCACCGTTGTCGAGGGGCGCGGCCGGTCTTCGTCCGTGGGGTTTTGCGCCGTGATAAGCATCGGCTGGATCGAGAGTTTATAGAATGTATTTACCCCGGCGTGCACGAGCTTTGCGAAGTCGTCGCTTGGCGGGTTTAAGAGGATATCTTCGTTAGTCGCCTCAAGGGAAACGTCCTTGAGCAGACAAAAGAACTTATTCTCGATACCGTTGACTACCACAAGCCTGCCGACCGAGACGCCTTCTACGTTTACGTTCTCTGCGAGCTTTGCCTCGAGACCGGAGAGGAGCGAGCCGGCTATCAGTTTACCGATTTCTTGCGCCTTACCCGACATCGCTTATCCTCCTAATAATGCTGCGCGCCTTTTCATACTCGTCTTTAAGCAGTTGGGCGATCGTTTGTCCGGCCCTCACGAGAAACGCCCGGTCGTTGTCCCGCTCGGCGTAGGCCAGGCGGATCGAGGCCGCGACAAGCTCCTCGACCGGAATGCCGGGGAGCGCGTTGACGCTTCGGATGAACTCCAGATCTTCGGTTATATCTATGACCTCCCGGCTCTCGCAGGGGTAGACGAAGCTGTGGATTCTTGGAGGAAACGGTGGAAGATATGCCCTGATACCTGCGCCGTCGCTAAAGCCGACGACCGCCGCGTCGAACTCGATCTTTAAGAATTCGGGCAAATACGGATGCTGTCTAAGAAGCTCTTCACGTTCAAGCCCTAAGGCCATCGGCCGGCGGTTCGGGTCGGTATTCACCTCGTGGACGTTGTAGACGAGCCCATAGATGCTTATGCCCTGGCTCTCCGCTTTTACGAAACTGCCAAAATGCGGCAGGTCGCTCAGCCCGTAGCTTTGCGCCAAAAACCTGGTCGTATAGACCTCGATTATTTCTCCAATTCGTTCAGCCATTTATATGAAGCCTCCCTTTTTTCGAAGGGCTTTTCGGGATTCTGCCGCCGGGATACCGTTTTTAACGAATATTTGGAAGATAAGCTGGTCGAACGAACGCTTATCAGCCGATTTCACCACCGCCTGCTCGTGGGCCTCGGCCACCGCTACGGGGTATCCCGAGCCCTTAACCGCCTGATCAAGGCAGATGGCATGTACCAGACCAACCGCATTCTTATCACGAGCGACCCACATTGGCACCTCGACACGGGCGATCTCTTTGCCGATGTTTATGTAGAAGAACGCGACGCCTTCATCACCATACTCCTTATAGGCGTCCAGAATCTCTGATGTGCTTATAAATAGGGAAGAGCGCTCGCCATCGCCAAGAAGGCGGCGGAACAGTCCGGCGTCCGTGACTCCATCTATTTTATCACAGGGCAGCGCCCCGTCACAGGAGGCCGCCTTGTACGGGCACTCTTTGCAATTGACCGTCTCGCTCGGGCACAGGCTTACCTTAAGCGAGTTGACAACATCGGAGCTTCCCGGGGAGCTAATATAGCCCACGACCGGTACTTTGACTTCTTTGCCTACCGATATCAGCTGCATAAACGATAAAAACGCCTGCTGCTTTAAGTCTGCGGTCCCGAGTTCTTTAAGTCGTTTCGGGTTGGCTTCGATGTTCCAGAGGATGAGCGTGCCGTCGACCACCGCCACCGCCGGCGTCTGCCCGCATTCCTCGATCATCGCTTTAAGCGATTCATGCTCCATCTTTTGCCTGAGCGCGGCGAGCACCTGCCCCGAGACCTCGCGCTCTTCACCCCCGAAGCGGCGTTTGATATCCCGCTCCTCAAAAAAGAGGCTGGGCTCGCTCTCCATTTTATATCCTAAAAAATCCCCATAGCCGATTTTCACCTTGCCTACGTTAATGAGGAGGGCGGGGTGGGGGCTGTGGCGGTCGGGGTTTATCTGCGAGCCGTCCGTCGAAAGGATGGTATGCGATTCGGGACACGCTCCCGGCGCAACCGGCTTGAATGGCGCCTCATCCGTAGGGATGGCGATGAGCCACGAGGCGTTTGCCCGCTCCATCTTATCTCTGAACGCCTGGGGGTCTCCCGAGACGTTTTGTACCTGGCCCTCAGCAACCCTCAAGGCTTCTGCCAGGTCATTTGACCTATTTTGTTGGTACGTTCCAAGCGCTGAAATCTGTTTGTAAAGCTTATTTATGTCTAACAAGCGTAACCACCCCCGAACAACCGTTCGATATTATTCTACCAAAAGGTTAGGCGTCTGTGAAGGGGAAGTGGAAAATACTCGGCGTGAAAACATGCCAAAGCTCCGCAGGTATCGTTTGTTCAACTATGCGTATGCTGCTATCATAATAACCCAATAAGTAAACATGCGTGCGTTTTGGGAGGGGTACAAATGTTTGGTACTGGGCCATCTGAAATCGGAGTATTGCTAGTAACTACGGTAATTGGACTTCTAACTGCAATTATACCGCTGGCCATTCTAATCTGGCTTGTCGTAAGTATTCAAGGCATGAAGAAAAGTCTGCGTGCCATCGAGGGAAAGCTGGGCACAGCAAGCCCCACCAGCCAAGAAAAAATGGATTAACTCCATATCACATCCAATAAAATGCTCTCATCCATAATTCGCTGGCTTTAGTTTTGGGCAAGTATAGAATGTGCGCGAAGGCTCGCGCACAAGGAAGTGCTTTGCTCAGGTTATCTACCGATCCGGGAGGGTGAGATGGCATATATTGTTGAGTTTAACGAAGTCGGGAAAAACGACGTGTCGTTGGTCGGAGGAAAAGGGGCCAACTTGGGTGAGATGACGAGGGCGGGTTTGCCGGTGCCGCCTGGTTTTATCGTTACATCGATCGCCTACTATAGCTTTCTTGATATGGCCGGCATACGGGATAAGATGGCTCAGGTTCTAAGCCATCTCGATTACAATAACAACCAGTCGCTCGATAGGGCGTCTGACACGATTAAGTACCTCATAACATCCGCCCAAATGCCGAATGACATCGCGAACGATACTAAAAGAAATTACCGCCGGCTTTCAGGGCCCAATGATATATACGTGGCCGTTCGCTCATCGGCGACCGCCGAAGACTTGCCCAAAGCTTCGTTTGCCGGGCAGCAGGCTACGTTTTTGAATATCAAAGGGGAGGATGCGGTGGTCGATGCGGTGAAGCGTTGTTGGGCGTCGCTCTTTGAGGCCCGCGCCATCTTTTACCGGCACGACCAGGGATTCGACCACTTCAAAGTCGGGATAGCGGTTCCCGTGCAAAAGATGGTCGAGTCCGAGCAAAGCGGCGTTATGTTTACCGTTGAGCCCCTGACAAACGACCGCGACAAGCTTGAGATCGAAGCGATCTACGGCCTTGGGGAGGCTATCGTCTCGGGCGAGGTTACCCCTGATCTTTACCTTGTCAGAAAATCCGACCTTACAATACTGGATAAAAAGATCGCCAGACAAACCTGGAAGTTGATGCTCAAAAATGGAAAAAATCAGCACGTGGATGTACCGGAAGAGCAGCAAAACCAGCAGAAGTTGACCGATGACGAGCTAGTAAAATTGGCCCAATATGGAATGACGCTCGAGGACCATTATAACTTCCCACAGGATGCCGAGTGGGCTGTCGAAGGGGGCACTATTTACCTGGTGCAGACCAGGCCTATCACCACGCTTGCGCCAGCGGAAGCGCCACCGCAAGCCCCGGCACCTGAGGTAAAAGCGAAACCGGCCGGCGAAGTAATTCTTGAGGGCATCGCCGCCTCGACGGGTATGGCTTCGGGGGCGGTAAAAATCGTCCACGGGAAAGAGGATTTGGGCAAAGTGCAGGAGGGGGACGTACTGGTCGCCCAAATGACGAACCCCGATTTCGTTCCGGCGATGCGCCGTGCGGTTGCCATCGTTACCGATGCGGGCGGTCGTACCTCGCATGCGGCGATTGTAAGCCGCGAGATCGGCATCCCATCGGTCGTCGGCACGGGCAAGGCCACGCAAGTGCTTCAAGACGGTGAGGCGATTACCGTGGATGGTGCGCGGGGTATCGTCTACTCGGGTGAAGTCAAGGCTAAGACGCTTCCCGAAAAGCGCGCCGAGGAGGCGGTCTCAGTCACGGTCGGCGCTCCTGTGACCGCGACCAGGATCTATGTGAACCTGGCCGAGCCCGATCTGGCCGAGCAAACGGCGGCGCTGCCGGTCGACGGCGTGGGTCTTTTGCGCGCCGAGTTCATGATCGCGGGCATGGGCGTGCATCCCAGAAAATTCATCGACGAGGGGCGCCAGCAGGAATTCACCGATAAACTCGCCGATGGGCTGCGCACCTTCGCCCAGGCCTTTTACCCGCGCCCCATTGTCTATCGCACGAGCGATTTTAAGACGAACGAGTATCGTGAACTCGAAGGCGGCGAGAAATACGAACGGCAGGAAGCCAACCCCATGATCGGCTATCGCGGCGCCTCACGCTACGTTAAAGAGCCCGACGAATTTAAGATGGAACTCAATGCGATCAAAAAGGTGAGAAACGAATGGGGGTTGAAAAACCTTTGGGTCATGCTGCCGTTCGTCCGCACGATAGCCGAGCTTCAGGATATCCAAAAACTCATGCAGGATAACGGCTTGCGCCGCTCCGCTGATTTTAAACTCTGGATCATGATAGAAGTGCCCTCAACCGTCTTTTTAATCGATGAGTTCTGCCAAGCGGGAATCGACGGCGTCTCCATCGGCTCAAACGACCTCACCCAGCTCATCTTGGGGATAGACCGCGACTCGGAAGTACTCGCCCCCGAGTTCGACGAGCGAAACCCGGCTGTAATGAAGGCGATGTTCGAGGTGACCGAGACCTGCCGCCGCTACGGCGTGACCTCGTCGATCTGCGGGCAAGCCCCCTCAAGCTATCCCGAGATCACCGAAGCCCTGGTCGAACACGAAATCACCTCGGTCTCGGTCAACCCCGATGCGGTGCTGCAAACCAGACGGCTTGTCGCCTCGGTAGAACAGAGGATGATCCTCGAAGTGCTTGAGAAATTAAGGGAACAGGGGAGAGCCGCCTAAGTTTGTTTATGCGGCAGCAGCTTCCTTAGCTCGATCTTAAGCTCTTCCGGCGGGTAGTAGTGCCACCCCTGGAAGGCGTCTATCCCAATTTCGTCGCGTTGTTCTCGAGGGGCGAACCAGATACCCAACTGGACCCCATCGTTATAATAAAGAAAAATGCGATATTCCTCCTGTCCAATGGAGGCGCCTTCGTATGTTCCTTTGTGGCCGACGGATTTTTCGAGCAGGGAGACAAAGTGCTTTATATCCTCAGGTCTGCTTAACGTGGCCGAAGCCTCCCATCCATGCTCACCGTGCCAGCCGGCGATCTCGATCCGATTCAAACCGGTGAAATGAAGCGGGTCGCGCGTCAATCCATCCGGGTAAAAGGCATAGCGCTCCTTAAGAGAAACGACCCCGGGCATATATCCGGCTAAGCTTAGAAATGCTCCGGTTAACGAGCCTTTCTTGTCACACAAGAAGCTTGCCGTTACAGTGCGCTCATTGGATTGACACTGTTCTTTTAAGGTGTAGTAAAACACCGTGAGCTGCTTGCCTCGACTCTTGCCTAGATCCAGCCCTACTTGCTTTGATGCGGTATCGAATAGCTCAGAAAACTGCTTACTAAACACAACCTGAGCGACCTGCTTATCCCAAATCTGTGGCTCTCCAACTGGGTGCAGGTTATAGCGCTTCATCATAGTTCTCGCTTTTTTATCTGCTGATTCGACGACAGCCCTTGTTTTGCTATCCGCAAATGCAACTGTATAGCTTAGTCTGGCGCGGGGTGGCTTACTCTTGTTTGTCTGCCCGGAGCAGGCGTTTAGGGCAGAAACAGTAAGGAGCAAACTCACGCTCAGACATATGAATCCGTAAGTCTTTTTTATTCTAGAGCGGCCTTTCAAACAATTTGACGGTGAACTAACGTAATAGTTCCACATAAGCATAACAATTCCTTGAAAACAACCAGGGGGGCTTATCTAATGCTGGATTTGTTCGCCGCCTGGCGCCTCGCCGAGGCTCATTTCATCAAGGCGTTTGATGCGTTCTTCGATCGGTGGGTGGGTGGAGAAAGCCGCGCTGAAGCGCCCGGCAACGCCGCCCTCCGTCCGCAGGGGGTTTATGATGTAAAGGTGTGCGGTCGCCTCGTTTGCGGTGCGAAGGACGTGTTCGTCGGCGGCAAGTTTGCGAAGTGCGCTGGCCAGCCCCGGGGGATAGCGGGTGAACATGGCGCCCTGGGCGTCGGCCAGGTACTCACGGTTTCGCGAGAGGGCAAGGCGCAAGAGCTGGGCTGCAATCGGGGCAAGCACGATCAGGATAAGACCGATAATCGCGATGATCGGCCCCAGGTTGCGGTCGCGCCCACGTCTCAGGCCTCCCCAGAAGAGGCTGTTTCTAAGAAAGCCGGTTAAAAGAAATACCGAGCCTACCAGGACTACGGCAAGGGTGGAGAGCTTGATATCGTAATCGGCGATGTGGCTCATCTCGTGGCCGATCACGCCCTCTAGCTCGAGCCTGTCCATCATCCCCAAGAGGCCTGTCGTGACCGCGATCGCCGAGTGCTCGGGGTCGCGCCCTGTGGCGAAGGCGTTCGGCGCAGGATCATCGATTACGTAAAGCGCGGGCATGGGAAGCCCCGCGGCGATCGAGAGACCCTCCACTGTGTTGTAGAGATAGGGGAACTCTTTTTTTTCAGCCGGCCGGGCGCCGCTGACGGCAAGCACGATCCGGTCGCTATAATAATAACTGCTATAGCTCATGACAAGTGCGATGATAAGCGCGATGATAACGCCGCTGTATCCAAGGTACGTGAGCTGGCCGAAGACATATCCTAAAAGGACCACGAAGAGGATAAACCCGAAGATCAAAAGCCA
>NZ_JBTSLF010000023.1:0-24245 GCF_054640775.1 Candidatus Aquicultor sp.
ACGCCTGGGAAAAGGTTTCGAGCCCAAACCAGGTAAAGGTCGCCGTTCTTGATACCGGTGTCGACACGGCCCATGAAGACCTTCAGGGCATCTTCGCGATGGACCCGAGCAACCCGGGACAAATTCTAGGCAAGCATTTTTTCACAGACCCGACAGGCAAGCAGGTAAGCGACAATAACCTGCAAGATAACGCCGGTCACGGCACTCATATCAGCGGCATTATCGCCGGCGTGACCAATAACAGCTTGGGCATAGCCGGTATCTCAGCCGGCGCACGGGTCATGCCCGTTAAAGTGCTGGATGATGTGGGGCTCGGCGAGGACGCAAATATAGCGGAAGGCCTGGTCTGGGCGGCCGATAACGGCGCACGGGTCGTCAATATGAGCCTTTCCGGCCCGGCCCAATCTAAAACCCTTGCCGATGCCATAAAATATGCCCACGATAAGGGTGTTATTATAGTCGCTGCCACCGGAAACGACGGCGTTGCCGACCCGAATTATCCCGCGGCGTATGACGGCGTTATTGGGGTTGGCGCATCGGATAACAAGGATCTTCGGATGCAGCAGTCCAACTTTGGTCCCTATGTAGACGTCGTGGCCCCGGGAGTGTCGATTCTCTCGACATTCCCGAAGGCAGAATCCTTTGATGGCGCCGCTTACGAGGCGCATACCGGAACGTCGATGGCTACGGGCTTTGTAAGCGGCCTTGCGGCCCTCATTCTGTCCGAAAACTCCGGCCTGACCAGCGATCGCGTTGAGGGTATCATGTATGTCGCCGCAGAAGACCTCGGCACTTCCGGCTGGGACCGCTATTTCGGGCATGGGCGCATCGACGCCAGTCGCGCGGTCGATTTTAGTGACAGCGACAATGTAAGACCGAGTGTGTCGATTACATCACCGGCTGAGGGTTCTAAGGTTACGGGCACAAGCATTATCGTTTCGGCATCAGCGGCGGATGCAAATAGCGGTGTCGCCTTTGTCGATTTCTTTGTGAACGGGGAGAGGGTAGGCTCGTCCATGATGCCCCCTTACGAGGTCAGCGTCAGTTCTGATAAGTTCCAAGGGAAGAATACGGTACAAGCCGTGGCCTATGATAAGAGCGGCAACTCGAGTTCCTCTGAAGTCACCTGCTACCGCCAGACCTTCTCGGACGTCGCCCCGTCATACTGGGCGTTCGAGGATATAGAGGCGCTCGCTGCAAGCAAAATCATATCCGGTTATCCGGGCGGCTATTTTAAGCCCGGCAGTTCCGTTGGCAGGGCAGAGTTTGTGAAGATGTTGATGGAGGGGATGGGCCTCTCTAAGAAAACCTATTACAGCGGTTACTTTAAAGACGTGCCCTCTACATCCTGGACGTGGCCGTATATCGAGGCCGCCTACGATATGGGTCTTGTCACAGGCTATAGCAAGGATGAATTTGCCCCGGACAAGCAGATTAAAAGGGACGAGGTAACGACCATGCTCATCAAAACCGGCGCCTTCGCCATCGACTACTCGGGCTCACCGTTTGCCGACGTCCCAGTGGGTCATTGGGCCTACGCCTACGTGATGTCAGCCCGCAACGCCGGCATCATCAACGGCTATACAGGCGATGTCTTTAGACCCGAGCATCCCATGAACAGGGCCGAAGCCGCCAAGGTAATCAAGAACTCGTTTATTAACTAAGTTTTTATCGAGCTCGACCTACTTCTACCTGGTCTTTGAGGTCGTAGTAGCCGCACCCCGACTTTGTCTTGTGCAACTTGTAGTGATCCTTAAGGTAGAGCACGATCTCGCGCTCTTTTGCGGAGTTCAGGGGGATATAATAGCCGGCGCCGCGTGAGCGCAGGAACTTAAGCGAATCCAAGCTTAAATTGTTGCTCCGCCAGCCCCGGTGCCCGCTATAGTAGAGAATCGCCGGATTATAGTTGCCAAGTATTATCGGCTCATGCGGTCTCAGGGCCCCTTTTAGCTCCGTGCCAAACTTATAGAGCGAGATATCCTGCTCATATAAAGGCGAAACCGCCTGGTACGACTGGTAGCCGATAACCCCGACCAGAATCGCCGCAATCGCCCACGTGGCTTTATATTTCATAAAAAGTCCAAGCGACCTCGCCATGAAAAACGCCGCAATCGGCAACAAGGGTACGAGATAATAATCTATTCTGATGACGGCGGCGATTATTATTGCATAAAGCAGGATCGCGCCCGCCCATGCGTAAAAGGGTTTAAGACGGTGCTCTCTGAACCCCACGCGAAACGGAACGAGGCCTATAAGAAGCAGGACCAGCCCCACCGGCGTAAGGGCCATAGGTAAAAATTTTGAGAAGTACTCGGTTCCCTCGGGGGAGGCGACCGCTGTAAGCATCTGCGGGATAACGTGTTTTGAGGCCACATTGGACACGAATTTTCCGGTAATAATCGTTGGCTTTGCATAGTTGTGGTAATCGTAATGCGAGCCATAATGTGAGACCAGCCAGCTTGAATATATCAAAAACACCGTCGTCACCCCGAGGATTATCCCGTAGTAAATAATAACCCACCAGTTTCTCATGGTACGCCTGCCAAACCTATCCCATGCGATCGCCAGGACCGGTATAAATAAGAAAATATTGGGAAGCTTGGCAAGAACGGAAAGCGCACCGGCGACAGTGGCAAGGATGAAACTTTGCCTATCCTGTTTCTCGCACCACACTGAGAAGTAGAAAAGGGAGGCTATCCCGAAAAAAAGCATAGCTGCCTCGGGCTGCACGGTCCTTCCGTAGAAGACGCCCATCGGCAGTACTGTAAAGACCAGGGCCGCAAGATTTGCGGTCAACCGGTCCGTATAGCGCTTAACCAGCAAATAAAGAAAAAGCACCGCACCCGCAAAAAAGAGCACGGGGACAATCCGGGCCAGAACGTCGCTAGCACCGCCAAGTTTAAAGAGAAGGGCGATGATAAAGGTGGTTATCTGAAGCTCGAGCTGGCCATAATTTGGCCCCGGCCCATCGTATTCCAATTGGGGATGAAGGATGTTGAACTCGTGCTCGACGAAATTGCGTGCAATCGAGGCCGTATCGACCTGCCTCCAGCTCGAGAAATCCACCAGAGGCGCGGTAATCCCGTAGAGCCTGATCGAGAAGGCGATTATTAAAATCACCAGCAACCATGGATCGATTGGCAGACCCTTGCCCGGTTTCTTACTGCTAACGGTGCTATCACTATTACTGGGTGTCATGAGGTTTAGCTTAGTCGAGCTTGTCTAAAAAATCTACCGTCCAGACAACAAAAAAAGCGGGAGAGAATCTCCCGCTTTGGATGTGCTCAGGTATTTCGTAGCTAGTTAGCCGTAGAACTCGCCTCGGCCGTCACACTTTCGCCTGTTGAGACGGTGATATCTATCGTTCGCACTGCGTTGTTCCACTTAACCTGCGCACCTATGTTCTCGGCGACGAATCGCAGTGGAATAAACGTATTGCTATTTTTCAGGCACGGCTCCGCATCAAGCTTAACCTCAGTACCGTTCACCAGCGCGGTGTCGGAACCGATCGTCAAAGTAATGGTTCCGCCCGGATACGTAATAGTTATCTGCCTGTCTTCGCTCTGCCACGTTACGTCGGCGCCGAGCGCTTCAAAGAGCTGGCGCACCGGGACCAGCGTATGGCCTTTACTAATAAAGGCCGGTGGGTTGGAGTAGAGCAACTGACCGTTGATATAGATGAGAAGATCGTTGCTCGGGTTGTTTGAGATATTGAACATGCTTCTTGGATAAGCGATGAATTCCTGAGCGAACATCTTGCCGTAAGCGCCACCATCAACGGCACCTATACCGACATGCGTGTATTTGGGCTCAAGCATGTTATCTTTATGCGAAGGGCTATTCATGAGGCCCTCGAACGCCGCCTCGACCGTAGGCGCGCCCGCCAGGTTCTCGCCTGCGAGCAACCAGCCATCCGGTACACCTGCTGCGTTAACCCTATCCAGCAACTCGCCGGAAATAGGGGAGCTGTGACTAAAGAAGCTGTGGTCTATCATCTCTTGGCAATATCTTCGTGCCATGAGTTCAAGCTTGGGGTCGATCTCAAGCGCGTTAAGTCCGCTTGATCTTCTCTCTTTGTTTAAGAGATTGAGCATATACTGTTCGTCTGCATTAAGTGTTATTGCGTAAGCTGGTAGGATTAAAATAAAGAGTGTTACTAGGGCTATGGCGACGAGGACGATGGAGCGCGTCCTAAATCCCATTGAAACCATCCTTTCGTGCAAGGCTCACTGCTGTTGGCCTAAGTTCCTTACTACTATTGATTTGTTAAGCAGCATCCCTATCACGAGTCAACGAGTGAAAGTTTGCCGCCCGGCATGTCGGTAGGCATGCGTTAGTGGCGGTCAAACAATCGCTTTAGAAATATATCGACAAGCAGCAGGTTTTCTTTAGGGAGAGCTAGAGAAAAGAAGCCAGGAGCCAGGAGCCAGAATAAACCATTGTAAAATAGAAGGTTTTATTCTGGATTCTGGCTCCTGAATCCTGGCTCCTATTGTATAATGGTTGAGTCCCTGTTAGGTCTAATCGAAACAACCAACCGGATTAAAGAGCGATGAAAAAGGTACTTATCTCAGGCTATTATGGATTTGGAAATACCGGCGACGAAGCAATCCTCTCGGCGATGATTACCTCGCTGCGCTCTGAGATCCCCAATATAGAAATCACCGTTTCATCGTTCCATCCATATGAGACCGAAGCCAGATACGGTGTCAAAGCCATCCCCCGATCGATCAAGGCGATTCGCCGAACATTAAAGAAAAGCGACCTCTTCGTAAGTGGGGGCGGAGGCCTCCTGCAGGATGTGACGAGCGTGCACAGCCTCGTGTATTATTGCCTGCTTCTGATAGTAGCGAGGGTCGAGCGCGTTCCCGTGATGATCTACGGGCAGGGGATAGGCCCGATCAAGAGATTTTTCAGCAAGTTTTTGGTAAAGCTTGCGATATCCGGGTGTAATATAATCGCCGTGCGGGATGAGGGATCGAAAAGATTCCTTGAAAAGATCGGCGTGAGACGTGAAATAGCCGTCACGGCCGACCCCGCGCTGCTGCTAAAGCCGGTGCGGGTATCCAGGCTTGCCGGCATTAAGCGACCGGCAATCGGCTTTGCGCTGAGGGCGTGGCCGGGGATCGATTTTACGCGTATCGCCAAGGCCGCCGATGAAGTCGCCGATAGGTTTGACGCGAGCGTCGTCTTAATCCCGTTTCACGGCGGTCGTGATAAGTCGGTCGCGGAGCAGGTTGCTGGCAGGATGGTACAAAAGGCCATGGTTATCGATAACGTCGAACTACCGTCAGAAACCCTCGGCGTAATCGGGGAGCTGGACGTTCTGGTTGGGATGAGGCTGCACTCGACTATTTTTGCGGCCGTACAGGGGGTTCCTTTTATCCCGGTCGCATATGATCCCAAAGTCGAGGAGTTTTCTTCCTCGGTTGGGGCCTTACAGGCGATTGCATGTAAGGATATTACATCAGACACGCTTATCCCCGGGATCGAAAAGTTGCTGAGTCACACTGGTGGTTTTGCATATGCCGTCGAGGACTTGCGGATACGCGCGAGACATAACGCGGTTCTTGCAAAGCACCTGCTCAAAGAGCGGCGCATTCTTGGAATACGGTTTGATGCTCTCGAGATGGATGAAGCCGCTGTGATTATCGAAGGCTATATAGCAGAGAAAAAGCCTCATCTTGTGGTTACCTTAAACGCCGAGATGATGGTTATGGCGAGAGACGACGAGGGATTCAGGTCGGTTTTGAAAAAGGCGGACCTTCTCGTTCCCGATAGCATAGGCATCGTGTGGGCAGGAAGGCTAAGGGCGAGGGTGCCCGGCATCGATATGGTCGACGAGCTGGCCAGGAGGGCGGCTTTGAGGGGTCACAAGGTTTTTATGATAGGCTCAAAGAAAGACGTCGTTGAGGAGGCTGCGGCCGAGTTGCAACGTCGCTACCCGGGCTTAAATATCGTCGGCGCCCGCTGCGGGTATTTCTCCAAAGGGGAAGAGAAGCAGGTCGTCGATGAGATCAGACATGCGAGCCCGGATGTACTTTTTGTCGGTTTGGGAATGGGCAAACAGGAAAAATGGATCGCCAAACACCTGTATTATTTGAACGTGCCCGTGTGTCTTGGGGTGGGAGGGAGTTTTGACGTTATCGCCGGCAAGGTAAAACGGGCTCCGGTATGGATCAGGCAGGCGGGGTTGGAGTGGTTGTATCGTTTATTACAGCAACCGACGCGGCTGAAAAGAGTGCTTGCCTTACCGAAATTCGTCTTTATGGTGATACGCGAGCGCCGCTTGTACTAGTTAGACATCTTTTTTATTTACTGCTACACTTGCGCAAACAACCCGAAGCCATTTAAGGATACAGATATACTTTGAGCAGGGGAAAGTCTCTGGCCATCTCGGCCGTTACAGTAACTATAGCAACCTTCTTGGGGCGGATATTCGGTTTTGTCAGAGAGATGGTCATCGCCAACAAGTTCGGCGCAAATGCCAGTACCGATGCCTTCCTGGTAGCGTTTAGGATTCCCAATATTATCTACAGTCTTGTGGTAATGGGGGCGCTGAGCGCGTCGTTTATCCCGATTTTCACGGGTCTTCTTGCAAACGAGAAGGAGAAGGACGCCTGGCGTCTGGCACACACCATCTTCAATCTGTTGCTCATTATCTTCGGCGTGATAACGGTCGCCTTGGTCCTTTTCGCCCCCAAGGTCACGTATCTCTTAGCGCCTGGTTTTAAAACACCGGGCCAACATGAACTAGCGGCAAACTTGCTCAGAATTATGGCCCCCGCCCTGATCTTTATGGGTATTTCGGGTCTTATGGCGGGGATTCTTAACTCATATAACCACTTTGCCGCCCCGAGCCTGGTCGCCCTCGTTCAGAACGTCCTCATGGTCGGGTCGATCATCATTTTTTCGGCTAGTATGGGAATCTACGGCACGGCTGTCGGCCTTCTTTTGGGCTCTATCGGGCAGGTGGTAATACAACTGCCGTTCGTCATCAAGAGGGGTCTTGCTTTTCGACCTACGCTCAGCTTAAAACATGAGGATCTTGCCACGGTCGGGAAGCTCTTTATACCGGTGCTGATCGGCCTAGGGGCGAGCCAGTCGAATACGGTCATCGATACATGGATGGCGTCGTTTCTCAGCGTCGGCAGCATTACCTATCTTAATGTTGCCTTTAAAGTCGGCAGTCTGCCGCTTAATACCTTGATCGCCGCGATAGCCATAGTCCTGTTTCCGATGTTGTCGAAACACGCGGCAAGGGATGATGTGGATTCGCTTAAGAACACGGTCTCGCTCGGCATCCGGATGGTGGCGCTCGTGGCAATACCGTCCACGGTGGGCCTCTTTGTTTTGAGCCTTCCGATAATCAAGTTGCTGTTCCAGCATGGAGCGTTCGGACCCGACGCAACGCGCGCTACGGCACCGGCGCTTGCCGCATACTCCTTTGGCCTTTTCGCCATGGGGCTCAATATGCTGATCGTGCGAGCTTTTTATGCGTTGAAAGACGGTGTAACTCCTATGAAGGCGTCCATAGCCTTCGTGGTTATGCTTGTAGGGCTCGATATTGTGTTTATGAGGTTCATGGGGCATGTCGGCCTTGCCGTTGGGTATGCCTTTGCGGTGAGCTTGATGGTGCTGATACTTCTCCGGGGCCTGCGCAAGCGCTTGGATGGCATAAACGAGCTTGAGATCATCAGGTCACTCTCAAAGATCCTGGTATCGGCATTAGCAATGGGGGTCGCAACATGGGCGGCTTCTGGATTTCTCACGGGTCTGCTGGACTCCGGCTCCAAACTGCACGAGCTGATTATCGTCACGGCTTCTTTCGGTGTCGGGGTGGCCGTATATATCGCGCTTCTTGTGCTTCTGAAGGCAGACGAGGTGATACTGGCCTGGCAGGCGGTACGCTCCAAACTCTCCCGCAGCGGGCTTGCATCTGATGGAATCGTCAGGTAAAACAGCTTCTGGGGTTAAACTAATCAAATATTTTATGTTAATATAAGGAATTGTGATTTGACGGTATGGTTGCCACAATAGCGCTAAGCCGGCAACAGGTCGAGAAGGGGCTTTGATGGATATAATAGAGCAAGTAAGGCAGAACTTAAAGGACGCTCTACGATACATAAACGATAGGATCACCGGCACGGTGGACGTCGGGATAATCCTCGGCTCCGGGCTTGGAAATCTGGTCGATGCGGTTGAACACCCCAAGGTGTTTCCGTATAGCGAGATACCCCATTTTCCTAAGTCGACTACAGAGGGCCATCCCGGTAATCTGGTAATCGGCAAGTTGGCGGGAAAACGGGTCGCTGTTATGCAGGGGCGCTTTCACTACTACGAGGGCTATACTTCTTCGGGCGTCGCCTTCCCGGTCAGGCTTCTAAAGGGGCTGGGAGCGAATACCGTTATCGTCACATGTGCCGCCGGTGGTTTAAGGCCCGATCTTAAAGCGGGCGATATTATGGCGATAACGGATTACGTGAATCTAATGGGAGCAAACCCGCTCATCGGGCCAAACGACGAGCAGTTCGGACCAAGATTCGTCGATATGTCGGAAGCTTTTGATAAGGGGCTTCTTGCCACCGTGGAGGACGCGGCTCGGCAGGAAGGCGTCGATTTAAAAGAGGGTGTGTATGTCGCAGTTCTGGGCCCGAGTTATGAAACGCCCGCCGAGGTAAAGTTTATGAGAACCATCGGTGATGCCGTGGGCATGTCGATGGTGCCCGAAGTCATCGTGGCGCGACATTTGGGGATGAGGGTGCTCGGGCTTGCCATAATCACTAATACGCCGCAGGCAGAGCGCAAACTAAGCCATGAGGAGGTTCTAATCGAAGCGCAGAAATCCTCAGACAAGTTAATAAGACTCATAGTGAGAGTTCTAGAAGCGGTTGGAAGTTTAAAATAGATTCAAGAGGGAGCGGATAGGAATGAAGTATGACGTAAAAGACCTCGGCCTTGCCGAAGCCGGAAAGAAGAAAATTGAATGGGCTGACAAAGATATGCCGGTTTTACGGTTGATACGCGAGCGTTTTGATCGCGATAAACCGTTGAACGGCGTAAGGGTATCGGCGTGTCTGCACGTTACCTCAGAGACGGCCAACCTCATGAGGACGTTAAAGGCCGGTGGCGCCGATGTGGTTCTTTGTGCGTCAAACCCGCTCAGCACACAAGACGAGGTTGCCGCATCGCTGGTAAAGGACTATGAAATACCGGTGTTTGCCATAAAAGGCGAGGATGATGCGACCTACTATAAGCATATAAACGATGCCCTTGATCATCGCCCGCAAATGACGATGGATGACGGTGCCGACCTCGTGTCGGTACTGCATACCGAGCGCCCGGACCAGGTAAAAGATATTATAGGCGGAACCGAGGAGACCACCACCGGCGTAATCAGGCTCAAAAGCATGGCCGAGCAGGGTGTGCTGAAATACCCGATTATCGCCGTAAATGATGCGTTAACGAAGCACTTTTTTGATAACCGTTACGGCACCGGGCAGAGTACGATCGACGGTATCCTTCGTGCGACCAATGTCCTCATCGCCGGTAAGACCTTTGTCATTTCCGGTTACGGATGGTGCGGCAGGGGTCTCGCCATGCGTGCGAACGGCATGGGAGCTAACGTGGTTATCCTCGAAATCGATCCGTTAAAGGCTCTCGAGGCGGTTATGGACGGTTATCGGGTAATGCCTTCGGTTGAGGCAGCCATGATCGCCGACATCTGGGTCACGGTGACCGGCGACATACATGTGCTAGATGAGCGGCATTTTAAAGTCATGAAGGATGGCGCCATTATCGCCAACAGCGGTCACTTTAATGTTGAGATAAACATACCGGCCCTCGAGGCCATGTCCGAGCCCCGCAGGGAAGTACGCCCGTTTGTGGAAGAGTTTCTGACAAAGGACGGTAGGCGTATCTACTTGCTTGCTGACGGCAGGCTGGTAAACCTTTCCTCCGCCGAGGGTCATCCGGCAAGCGTTATGGATATGAGCTTTGCAAATCAGGCGCTCTCGGCCGAGTATATGCTTGCTGTGGCCAAAGAGCTTGAGAATACCGTCTATTCTGTTCCCACCGATATCGATGCCGGCATCGCCAAGTTGAAGCTCGAGTCGATGGGGATTAAAATAGACAAGCTTACCGAGGAACAGGATAAATACCTGCACTCATGGGAGATGGGCACGTAGTTTGGGCCGGGATAACTCGGTCCGTTTTTTAATCCCTTTTGCGGAAATCGTTATTGCCAAGACTCGGTTTCTTATCTAACATACTAAATTAGGGGAGAATGTGAATTTTTTCATTAGAGGGAGGAACATGAAGACAGTTGCTTGGACCGGCTGCGAAGAAGGAAGCACCGTAGGTTGGAGAAGCTGCAAGGTAGCCATACTCGATCAGAACGCTTTGCCTCACAAAGAGGTGTTCATCGAGACGTCGGATTACCTGCGGGTAGCCGAGGCGATCAAGACGTTGAGCGTTAGGGGAGCGCCGGCGATCGGGGTAGCAGCGGCATTCGGCCTAGCTCTTGCAGGTCTACAATCCGGGGCTAAGGACACACCGGAGTTTTTACAGGAGATCGATCACGCAGCGGGCGTACTGGGTTCGACCAGGCCTACTGCCGTAAACCTGTTCTGGGCGCTCGACCGCATGAAAAAGACGGCGCACGGCAACTCACACCTGGCGGTCAGCAGGATGAAGAGGATCCTTAAAGAAGAAGCCGATGACATCGCCGACGGAGAACTCCAGATGAGCATGCAGATGGGTCAGTTTGGGTCTGAATTAATCAACAGCGGTGATACTATCCTTACGCATTGAAATGCCGGCGCGCTCGCTACCGTAGGATACGGTACTGCGCTTGCAGGAGTCCACGTCGCCCACAAGCAAGGCAAAAAGGTTCACGTATTTGTGGGTGAAACCAGACCATTGATGCAAGGAGCCAGGCTTACCACCTGGGAGCTGGCAAAGGACAATATACCGGTAACCCTTATCTGCGACAACATGGTCGGATACTTCATGGCCTTAGGAAAGATCGACAAAGTGATCGTTGGCGCTGATAGAATCACGGCGAATGGAGATTTTGCCAACAAGATAGGCACCTACACGATTGCTGTTCTTGCAAAGGCGCATAATATCCCGTTCTACGTCGCCGCACCGATCTCGACTATCGACATGTCGCTAAGCGACGGAAGTAGAATCCCGATTGAGGAGAGGGCGCCCGAAGAGGTAACCCAATTCGGCGGCATAGTAGTTGCGGCAAGCGGCATCAATGTCGCGAATCCGGCATTTGATGTTACCCCTAATGAGTTAATAACAGGTATAATCACCGATAGAGGCGTGTTAAAGCCCCCATACAGTGAGGCTATCGCAAAACTATTCGATAGGCGGGAAGTTGGATCGCGGAACTAGTCACTATAATCCTATCAATTCTGATACTTATATCGATCGGGTTTGTAAGTAAAAGGGTGGGCCTTCTTGAGAAGACCCACACCTTAATCTTAAACAATATCATCATCTACCTGACGATGCCGGCGCTCATCTTTCGCGCCGTGTTCGAATCCAAGATATCATTATCTCTTTTAAAGATACCCCTGATAGCGTTAGCGATTACCGCATTAAGCATGGGTGCTGCGTATTTTATCGGGCGCCTTTTGCATCTAAAACGTCCCACATTCGGGGCGCTTCTTCTTGTAGCGGCGATAGGCAATACCGGTTACCTCGGCTATCCGCTTACCCTACAGCTTTTTGGCATCAAGAACCTCGTCAAAGCGGTATTCTACGACCTCTCCGGTACGGTTGTCTTTACCTTCACCATCGGGCTGCTTATCGCTCAGAAGTATGGACAGGCGAAGGATAAGATTAACATACTTAAAGAAGTGTTTACATTTCCGCCGCTCATTGGCCTTTTTCTGGCGCTTGCCTTAAAGGGGCTTGGAGCAGGATTGCCCATTTTTTTGATGGATGCGATCGGATTTCTGGCCGGAGCGACAATTCCGCTCGTAATGCTGACCATAGGGCTCTCGCTTGAGCTGACCAAGGTGAGAAACTACGCGCTTGCAATCACAGCGGTAGTTCTGATAAAACTGCTGGTCGCCCCGCTTATCGCGTTGTTTGGAAGTAACATATCCGGGATGTCCGGCGCGGATTTAGGGATAATGGTCCTTGAAGCCTCGATGCCGAGTTTCTTGTTGTCGCTGGTCATCGGGCTCCGGTACGGTTTAGATACCGATTTCTTACCGGCGGCGATCGTCGTCACAACGATACTCAGCATGATCACCATCCCGGTGTGGCAGTATCTTGTAAGGATTGTTTCTTAAAGGTAAGAAAGAAGGTTTCCGCTTAGCTGACCTGGCCTTTGACCCCACACTCGCCTGCTGGGGGCTTCGCAGCCCCTTTTGGACCACTGGAACCCCTCTCGTCCTCCTGGAACGGCAGGACTTACTCCTAAGATGCACCATGCTCAGCATTCTCACTTAGCCAAAAAAAATACCAAATGTGGATACTTTACGTGGATCCTTTTGCCTGCATCTAGCTTGGACTACCCTGATTTACGGGATACGCAAATCCGGGGCAACCACAGACCTAAGCGGAAACCTACAACGTATTGTACAGGCATTTTTGGTCGCGAACAACAGAAGAGGTGCTTTATCTGCCCGTGAGCGGTGTTCGGGCAATGGTCAGCGCCGATACCTCTTCGACCCCCGCATCCAGTAAAACCCGCGCACACTCACTAACGGTACTGCCCGTAGTGTACACGTCATCGATTAACAACACCTTGCCGTAGAGCCGGCTTCTTACCGCGAAGGCGCCCTTGATATTACGCGGGCGGTCGGCGAGCCCGAGTTTGTTTTGCTCGGGGGTGGTGCGGGTTTTGATCAAACAATCGCAGAACGGTTTATTGAGTAAGACCGAGAGTTCTTGTGCGATGAGCCGTGATTGGTTGTACCCGCGCTTGGCTTCTTTGTACCCGCTTAGCGGGACACATGCGATTATATCTATATCATGAATAATATGCTCGACGAAATCGCCCGCGACACTTGATATAAAGCGGGCCAGGTGGGGGGAGAGGTGTTTGCCGTTTTTATACTTTAACTGATGAATGGCTTCTTTTAGCGAACCCTCATACATCCCACCGGAGCGGGCACGCGTAAAGTAGAGCGTTTTATGCGAACACTCGCTGCAGCTGTCAACCTCTCTCTGGCAGGGCTTACCGCATTTTAAACAGATGCTTCCGTCTATCTTGGGGAAACTGTCCAGACAGGGGCCGCACAGCGCTTGCTTTGACTGGCGGCCGCAAACCTTACATGTCGGCGGGAACACAAGATCAAACAGTCCCTTAAAGAGCCCAACCATCTGCATCCTCCTCTTAATTACATAATATAATTGTCCCATAGTTGACGAAGTCGGTTAACGAAAAATTCTAAAAAATTCAAATAACAGAGAAACCCGCTGCTTGCAGGCCATCTTAGTGCTAAAAGATATGTTTGCCGGTAGCAAAAATGGGTAAAATATTAGCAATATTACAGATTTTACCTGGTTAACCAATAGATTACATGGTATGTATAACCTTGGATACAACCGTCAGGCTTTTTGACAAGCCAATGCCGGTATTGTATTGTTTAATTGTTGTTGGCTTGTAGGTTTTAGGAGGTGCACGTGCTTCAGGGAACAGTCAAATGGTTTAGCGCGGAAAAAGGCTACGGATTCATCGAGCAAGATAGCGGAGATGACGTATTCGTGCACTTTTCTGCCATCCAAGAGGACGGTTACAGGGCTCTTAGCGAAGGCCAGAAAGTGGCATTTGAAATCGTTGAGGGCGATCGCGGTCCTCAGGCTTCTAACGTTCAAAAAATGGTTTAGTAACAGTTAGCGGCCAGACCAACAACACCCCATGTATTTTTATACATGGGGTTTTATGTTAACCGGAACCATCCCCGCGGGGTTTGCGGTTGACGAGGGGAGAGAATACATTACATAGAGTTGCGATACACTATCCTTATAAACGGGAAAACTCTTACAACATAGGTTATATGAAGATCTATACTCTCGTTATCCTCAAACATTGCCGTTAATCTATAATGAAGGAACAAGTTTCTACAATCATCGATAGGGGTGTGCTTTATGGAAATTATCGTAAAAGGTCGACACATAGAAGTTACCGATGCGCTACGTGCATATGCAGAAGATAAAATCGGGAGAATCACCAAATATTTCGATCAAATACAGAAGATCGAAATCGAGTTCACCGATGAGAAAAACCCCAGCATAGTAAATTCGAAAACAGTCGAGGTCACGGTCTTTCCAAAAGGCCCGATCTTGAGGGCGAAAGAATCTTCTACCGATATGTACGCATCGATAGATATGGTTGTCGATAAGCTCGAGCGTCAAGTAAAGCGTTTCAAGGACAAAAATTACAAGGCATCCAAGCATGCCCCAAGCCTTGGCGAACTGGCCGTCGCGAATTTTGCCGAGGACGAAGCGCGGCGTGAAGAAGTCCCGAGCATCGTTAAGGTCAAGCAAGTTGCGGTCAAACCGATGGCCCCTGAGGAGGCCACGATGCAGATGGAACTCTTAGGTCACGACTTTTTTGTCTTCACCAATGCCGAAACCGATGAGATAAACGTTGTCTACAAAAGAAGAGACAGCAACTACGGCTTAATCGAGCCCATCCACGGGAAGGGCTAAATACCGCATTTCGAAGGGTCGATTCCAAAAATTCACTGGACAAAAGGTACGTGCCGCTTTTACTATTAGTAGACGGAGCGGTAACTACTTAGCCAATCGCACGCGAAGAACCAACTTTACATTTACATTACTATCGACAGCCAAACACCGTGAACAGTATTCCAGCAAGAGCAAGAGTATTTTTCTATAGTATATATGCAGCGGCATTCGTAGTTCTGGTGGCTAGTCTAATCATGAAACCGGTGCTACCCTGGCTGGAGGTCGCATTTTTTGCGCTGCTCATATTTATCGCCGATTCGTTCACCATCCAATTGCCTAAAAAGGCGTTTATCTCAGTCAGCTTTACAATAATTTTTGCCACGATTCTTCTCTTCGGCCCCGGGGCCGCGACAATCGCGAGCGTCATCACGGTTTTTAACTTGAGCGATATTAAGCACAAAATACCCCGGTACAAGATGGTCTTTAGTGCTTGCAATTACGTTGTATCGGCGTTTTTAGCCGGGCACATCTACTTACTGCTCGGTGGGACAACGGGCAAGATCGTCGCATCGGATTTTCCGTTTATCATCATCCCGTTCGCCGTTTCCTGCATAATCTTTTTTATCATGAATACGTCGCTTATAGCGCTGGCGGTTGCCATACTTTACGGGGAATCGGCGGTTAATACCTGGCGCTACGATTTCCAGTGGCTTATCCCGAATTACTCCGCTCTCGGGGTGCTGGGTTTTATCCTGGCGCAGATCTACACCTCGGCCGGTCCGGCCAGTATTATCCTTCTCGTAGTGCCGCTTTTGATCGCATGGCAGACCTTCGGCGTCTACATGAAGCTTAAGGGTACCTATGTGGACACGGTAAGCGCGCTGGTGCAGGCGCTTGAGGCAAAAGACCCCTACACCAGGGGCCACTCCGAGCGTGTGGCGCAATACGCAGGGATGATCGCCCACGAGCTTAAGCTGCCGGACGATAAAGCTGAGATTCTGCGGTACGCCGCGCTCCTGCATGATATAGGGAAAATCGGGATAGCGCGAAAGGTTCTCAACAAACCCGGCAGGCTTACGAATGATGAGTTCAAGCGCATTAAAGAGCATCCGGGGATCGGCGCTGAGATCATCGGCGATATCGACTTTTTGGAGTCGGCGATTCCCGCGGTATACCATCACCACGAGCACCTCAATGGAACCGGCTACGCGAAAGGGATTTCCGGGGAGAAGATACCGCTTCTTGCCAGGATTTTAACGGTTGCCGATAGCTTTGACGCCATGACGTCGACGCGCCCGTACCGGCCGGCGTTGAGCGTGGAAGAGGCCGCGGCCGAGTTGGTCGCCTGTAGCGGTAGCCAGTTCGATGAAACTATCGTCCAGGCGTTTGTCGAATCGCTTAATATAATGCTTGAAGACGATGACTTTGAAGTAAAGGAGTTGCAGCTAAAGATTGCAATCGAAGATCCGGCGTAACGTCGCCTTACTCCATACAACGGCCATACTACTGGGCTTGGGTGTATTTGCATCGAGCCTGCCGGGTTTTCCGTCGTCGCCCTTGCTGGTGCTAGGGCTGTTTGCCACGGCGGTTGCCGCCAGCAGGCTGCTCGATATCCAGCTGCCGCAGGGTGGAAGGCTGCACATCGACACCGCTGTTATTATCGCGAGCATTTTACTGTTTCCGCTACCGGACACTCTGGTCGTCTCGATCCTCGGCATTTTGGTTTCGATGCTGATACGCCAGGTCAAGCTGCAGTTTGGCGCAACTATGTACCCACTCTCGATTAAAATCATCACGATTTATATGGCCACGAATGTTTTTTATGCCGTAGGCGGCAAACCGGGAGAGATAGAGCCACTACTCGGGATCGTATCCCTGCTGCTGCTCTGCGGGGCGTATTCGGTCATAGATCTCGGTCTTGATCAGCTGACTATCGCAGC
Source organism: Candidatus Aquicultor sp. (assembly GCF_054640775.1). Lineage (NCBI taxonomy): Bacteria > Bacillati > Actinomycetota > Candidatus Aquicultoria > Candidatus Aquicultorales > Candidatus Aquicultoraceae > Candidatus Aquicultor > Candidatus Aquicultor sp. Next base: position 16,599 of record NZ_JBTSLF010000023.1, read on the forward strand.
AAACCGCGGGACCAGGTATATGCGTGGGTTCGTATCATCGGTTCGCTTCCTCGGCCCGATTTATCTATCCCTATCGTCGCTCGGGATCCTTCTTTCGATCATGTATAAGGGGATGGGGTACTGGGGGCTGCTTTTATTCTTCCTGCCGCTTATGGTGACCAGGGTATCGTTTAAATCGTTTTTAGATATAAGAAACATCTATCGCAAAACTATCGAGGCGCTCTCGAATGCGATCGAGGCGCAAAATTCCAATAGGAGCGGTCACGGCAGAAGGGTGGCGAATTACTCGGTCGATATCGCAAAAGAAATCGGCATCCACGGCCGCGAACTCGAACTGATCGGCTATGCCGCGCTGCTGCACGATATCGGCATGCTCGGCGTCGATGAGGACTCGCTGGACCACCTGCTTGAGCAGGTAAGCGCGCAAAGCGGGGAGGCACCGCACGCGATTATCGGCGCTGAGGTCGTGGAGCAGGTGGATTTCTTGCGGGGCGCAGCGGATATGGTGCGAACCCACCACTATCCCATCGACCGCCTTAAAAGGCCGGATGATATCCCTCTCGGGGCAAGGATCATCAACGTCGCCAGTTACTTCGATAAACTCACGAAAACAGACGTGCTAGCTGAGCGGCTTACCGCATACCAGGCCATCAGCAGGATAAAAAAAGACCAGGGCATAAGGTTTGACCCAAAGGTCGTTCGGGCATTGATTACTATACTACGCAAGCAGGGCAAACTTATGGAATATGTTAGTTAAATAAATGTTACCCTGGTCTGTGGATATAAGATTTAGTGCTATACTATATGTATAAAATAACTTATTAGTTGGGGAATGCTCGATGGCGAAAGTGCAGGCCAAATTTACAGACGCAAGACTTGTTTTCTTGCCCATAACGCTTTTTATCCTACTTAACGTAACGGGGTATATCACCTCGAATGCCGAAATCAGCACACGTATCGTGCGTTCAGCTGCCATCGGCAACCAGGCGCCATCAGAAGCTATGCGGGCGCAAAATTCTCAGCCAAATTCGGTAGAGCAATATGCGCCGGTAGATCTTTACCACTTATTAGATAAGCCCATTCTTGAGGCAGATGAAATCCGGGCTTATGAGCCGATAGCCACTAGCGCTGAAGCTTCTGCTTCTAAGGATATCCTTAAAAGGGACTTTAAAAATGGAACTCCCGGCTTTAAAGCGATCAAAGCGGCTCTCTTAAAGAGAAGTATTGCCGAAGGCCGTGATGTAATAAATTCCGGGGCAGAGACAAAAATAGTCTTTTTAAAGCAGAATAAATGGCTCTGCCGAACATTCTATAATCCTCCCGACACCATCTCATGACCATCCCCAGCAAAAGTGGTAAAATACGTTAGGTATTTTACGACGTAAGACCAAATCGTAATCAAACTGTCTTACACGGTTGTTAAGTTGTTACCTTAGATTGTTAAAATACAAGATATTGACTATGGAGTTGTATATATATGTTTAGCTTACTTGAGCGTGTCCTCCGGATGGGAGAGGGCAAAAAGTTAAAACTGATCGAAGATAAAGTCGCACTGGTAAACGAATTCGAGCCGGAGGTCGAGAAACTCGGCGACTCCGAGCTTACGGCGAAAACGGCCGAGTTTAAAAAGCGGTTTGCCGATGGGGAGGAGACCCTGGACGATCTTCTTCCGGAGGCGTTTGCGGTGGTCCGCGAGGCCTCAAGGCGCGTCTTGAAGATGCGCCACTTCGACGTACAGATCATGGGCGGCCTCATCCTTCATGAAGGCAAGATCGCCGAGATGAAGACCGGTGAAGGTAAGACGCTCGTGGCGACGCTTCCGGTGTATCTAAACGCCCTGGAAGGCAAAGGCGTGCACGTAGTAACCGTCAACGATTACCTGGCCCGGCGCGATAGCGAATGGATGGGCCAGCTCTACGAATTCTTGGGTTTAAAAGTCGGTCTCATCCAGTCGGAGATGCATCCGTTGCTTCGCAAGCACGCCTACGATGCGGATATCACCTACGGTACGAACAACGAGTTCGGCTTCGACTACCTGCGTGATAACATGGCGACCGACGTCAATGAGCGCGTCCAGCGCGGGTACCGCTTTGCGATCGTGGACGAGGTCGATAGTATTTTGATCGACGAGGCAAGGACGCCGTTGATTATTTCAGGGCAGCCGGAGAAATCGGCCGATACCTACTATTCGTTTGCGCGAATTGTTCCCAAACTCAAAAAAGGCGAGCATTACGAGGTCGACGAGAAGCATCGCACCGTGTCCATCACCGAGGAGGGCGTGACAAAAGTAGAGGATGCCCTCGACATCGACAACATGTACGACCACGTAAACAGCCAGCTTGTAAACCATCTGCAGCAGGCGCTAAAAGCACATGCGTTGTTTAAGAAGGATGTCGACTATATCGTCAAGGACGGCGAAGTCATCATCGTCGACGAGTTTACCGGCCGTTTAATGGACGGCAGAAGGTACAGTGAAGGCCTGCACCAGGCGATCGAGGCCAAAGAGGGCGTCAAGATCCGTGAGGAAAATCAGACGCTCGCAACGATCACCCTGCAGAACTACTTCCGCATGTACGATAAATTGGCAGGCATGACCGGTACCGCCGCGACTGAGGCGGACGAGTTCATGCATATTTATAAACTGGCGACAGTGGTCATCCCCACGAACCAGCCTATGGTCAGGGACGACCGGCCGGACTCCATCTATAAAAGCGAAGAGATCAAGTTCAAGGCGGTCATCGAAGATATCGTCGAGCGCAACGGGCGCGGTCAGCCGGTTCTCGTTGGTACGGTTTCGATCGAGAAGAGCGAGACGCTCGCCAGGATGCTCAAGCGTCGCGGCATAAAGCATGAGGTACTGAACGCCAAATATCACGAGCGTGAGGCTGAGATCATCGCCCAGGCGGGCAGGAAGGGCGCGGTAACCATTGCGACCAACATGGCCGGTCGAGGCGTCGACATCATCCTCGGCGGGAGTCCGCAGGTTCCGGAAGAGGCCGCTGAGGTATGCACGGCGGGAGGTCTTCATATCATCGGTACCGAGCGTCATGAGTCACGGCGAATCGATAACCAGCTCAGGGGTCGTGCAGGCCGCCAGGGAGACCCCGGTTCAAGCCGGTTCTACCTGTCGCTTGAGGATGATTTGATGAGACTGTTCGGCTCTGACCGTATCGGAAACATCATGGAGCGCCTCGGCGTGCCGGATGACCAGCCGATCGAGCACGGAATGATCTCAAAATCCATCGAGACGGCCCAGAAACAGGTCGAGGCGCAGAACTTCGGCATACGTAAACACGTTCTCGAATACGATGATGTCATGAACAAGCAGCGCGAGGTCATTTACGCTGAGCGTTTGCGCGTTCTTGAGGGCGAAGATGTTCGTGAGCGTATACTTGATATGGTAAACGATGTTATGAGGGCGTCGGTCGAGGTATTTACCAGCGACTCGACGTATCCCGAAGAATGGGATTGGGAAGGTTTGTTCTCATACATTAACCAGTTGTTCCCGCTTGGATGGGGGAAAGATGCGCTTGAGGTGACTTCGATAACGCAGGAAGAATTAATAGACAAGCTTATCGAATCCGCACAGGCCAAGTACGAAGAGCGTGAAAAAGAGCTTGGTGAAGAGCTGATGCGCGATATCGAACACCTGGTCATGCTCGAGGTAATCGACAACAAGTGGAGGGAGCACCTCTACGAGATGGATTACCTGAAAGAGGGAATCGGCCTCAGGGCGATCGGTCAGAGAGATCCGCTTATCGAGTACAAGTCGGAAGCATACGATATGTTCCAGGCTATGATCGAAGGTATCAAAGAGGATACCCTGCGCTACATATTCCACGTCCAGGTGGTCAAGGACGAGCCCGCCAAGCCGAAACAGCAGGCGTTTGTGGCAAGCGGCGGCTCAAGCGATGAGCCGAAGAAGCCAAAGGTAAATGACGATAAAGATCGGATAGGGCGAAACGACCCCTGCCCATGTGGAAGCGGCAAAAAATATAAGAAATGCTGCGGCGCGGCCTAGGAATTACGAGTTGCGAACGTCGAATTACGAATTAGTGTGGGTCGAGAAGGTGGGCTCAAGAGAAGAGCTAAAGGTGGAAGTATATTGATTACTGATTACAGCGTTGAGATCGACGAGATAAAAGAAAAAATCAAGCAGATTAAGGGTTATCTTTGACATAGACGGTAAAAGAGAAGGGGTAGCCAAGCTCGAAAAAGAAGCCAGTAAACCGGGCTTCTGGGATGATCCGGATACCGCCCAAAAGGTGATGTCCGCTTTAAGCGACTTAAAGGACGATATCCAAACGTGGGAGCGGGCGGACGACGAGTCTGAGGACCTTGAGATCATGAACGAGCTGGCCATCTCTGAAAACGATGAATCGCTTAGTAAAGAGATAGAAAAGGCCTTTAAAAAGTTACATCGCTTTGTCGACGACCTGGAGCTTCGAAGCTGGTTTACCGATCCGATGGATAGCCATAGCGCGATCGTAACCGTTCATCCCGGAGCCGGCGGGACCGAGTCGCAGGACTGGGCGGAGATGTTGATGCGCATGATAATCCAGTGGGCGAAGAGCAAGGATTTTCGGGTAAGCGTCAACGAGTATGCCCCGGGCGAGGAAGCGGGCATTAAAACCGCCACGTTTACTATCGAAGGCAAATACGCATACGGTTTTCTGCAGGCGGAGCGCGGCGTGCACCGGCTGGTAAGAATATCCCCGTTTGATTACGGCGGCAGGAGGCATACCTCGTTTGCCTCCGTGGATATTATCCCAAAGGTCGACACGGATATCGAGATAACTATCGACCCGGCGGATTTGCGCATAGAGACGTTCAGGTCGACCGGTGCCGGCGGCCAGCACGTTAATGTGACCGACTCGGCCGTGCGTATTACCCATATCCCGACCGGCGTGATGGCGCAGTGCCAGAACGAGCGGTCGCAATCAAAGAACAAAGAGACGGCGCTCATTATCCTCAAAGCCCGCCTGTACGAGCGTATCCGGGAAGAGCGGGCGAGGGAAGAGGCCGAGCGTCACAAGCAAAAGAAAGACATCGCCTGGGGCAGCCAGATCAAGTCCTATGTGTTGCACCCGTACCAGCTCGTAAAAGACCACCGTACCGGCCTTGAAAAAGGCGATGTGCAATCGGTGCTCGACGGCGATATCGACGATTTTATCATCGCGTACCACAGGCAGCGGGCGCTCGAAGCAGCTGATGGAGCAGTTTAGCATGAAGATAGAAGCAGACCTGCATGTTCATACCGTTGCGAGCGGGCATGCGTATAGTACGGTCGATGAGATGGCGAGGGAGGCCGCGGGCAGGGGGTTAAAGCTGATCGCGATAACCGACCACGGTCCGGCTTTGCCCGGCGGCGCGCATCCTTATCATTTCTGGAACCTAAGAATCTTGCCGGCCGAGCTGCACGGTGTGCGGATATTGAAAGGCATCGAAGCAAATATCACCAACGCTAACGGAGAACTCGACCTCACGCCCGACTACCTTGAGCCGCTTGAGCTTGTTCACGTCGGGTTCCATCCGCGTTGTGGTTATGAAAACACATCGGTTGCGAAGAATACCGAGGCATTGATCAAAGCGATGGATAATCCTCTTGTGGATTTTGTCGTGCATCCGGGAAACGCTAAATTTCCGATTGAGCCCGGGCCCCTTGTTGATGCGGCTTTTGAGAAGGGAATAGCCCTTGAGATCAACAACAGCTCGTTTTTGCCGACCAGCAGTCGAGACGCAGCATATGATTTTGATGTAGACATAGCCCGGGCGGCCCGAGAGAAAGGCGTACCTGTTATACTTAGTAGCGATGCCCATATCTATACTCAGGTCGGCGAGGTCGACAAGGCGGCCGGGTTGGTGAAGGACGTTGGGATCAAACCGGAACAAGTTCTAAACACATCGGTCGAAAAAGTGCTTGAATACCTGGCCCAACGAAGGGCCCGGCGCTAGGGGTTGTATGAGACGCATACCAGTTATCACCATTGCGATACCGATTATCATCGTCCTGGGCATACTTGTGGCCATCGTCGTGCCATCCCTTGCGAACACTATCATCCAGTCGGCAGTTATCGACACCCTCAAACACGATTATGGTTTAGATGAATGCGCCTATGTACGCGTTGACTCGACCACGCTGATGCTTCTTTCGGGTAAAGTGAGCCAGGTGTATGTCGAGTGCTCGAAAGGCGATTTTAACGGGCTCAAGGCAAAAAGCCTCACGATATTCGTGCGGGATATCAGGTTCGACCTCAAAGCCCCCGTTCTCAAGAAAAAAGTCGCGGTTACAAAGATCGGTAAGGCAAATGCGAGAATCGTGTTCGGCGAGAATGATATCAACCATTATATTAGCAGTGCCTATCCCGACTTAAGCGCGTGGAAGATACGGCTCAAACCGGAGGGAATTACCGCCAAGGTAGATATCGAGATGCTTGGTGGCCTCGAAGTTACGTTCAAACCCAGGATCAAAGGAGACTACCTGGTCATCGAGCCGATCGACGCTAAATTCACCAAGCTCAGCAAGTGGGGCGCGGTCAACGCCCGAAACTGGGTGAGAGAAATACCCCTCAATATTCCGGTAAACAACCTTCCCTTCGGTATGCGAATAACCAAGATTCTCGTTCAAGACAATCAAATGGTTGTCACTGCGGAGAATTGATCAGGGCTCTTAGCAAGCCTCAGCAGCTAAACATCTAGCAGAAAATTTGCTACATTATATATGGGACTAATTTATCTTAAACAACATCTTGAAGAGCAAAGGCCCTGGCCGTTTCCTGGAGATTTCGGCGGGGTCTCATTGTTTTGGTATGTAGAATTTCGTGAGGGGTGATTGCATGAGCAAGGAAACAGAGCGTTCGCCGTCTGAAAGAACGCTTCGTAGATACAGAGATACAAGCGAGGTCGGTTTGGCGGGCACGAGGAGAAATCTTCTCAAGCCCTTACATAAACAAGTGTTCCGCGAATATGCCGGAATAACGCTGGGGATCATCATCACAGCCCTGGCATTGGATATATTCTTGATACCCAACAAGCTTGCGGCGGGTGGCGTGAGTGGTCTGGCGACCGTTTTGCACTACGAAACGGGCTTTCCGGTCGGTCTGACCATGATCGCGATCAACGTTCTGCTCTTTGCCATCGCGACAAAACTTCAGGGCTGGAAGTACGGCATGAAGACGCTTTACGGCGCATTCGGATTGTCGCTGGCGATCGACGCGCTTGTTCCGCTCGTAAGGTCGATGACGATAACCAACGACGCGATTCTCGGGACGCTGTACGGCGGCATTCTCACCGGAATAGGTATGGGGATCGTTTTCAGGAACGGCGGCAACACCGGAGGAACCGATATCGTAGCGCAGATTTTACAAAAATATAGTAATTTAGGTTTGGGTCAGCTCTTCTTACTTGTTGATGGTTTTGTTATGCTGGTAGCAGCTACTACGTTTGGGCTGAAGCTGGCTCTCTACGGGATGATATCGGTCATAGTCATGGGCCGCGTCATCGACTACGTGCAGGAAGGCCTCAGCGTGGAGAAGGCGGCGTTTATCATATCCGAGCGTACCCAGGAGATAGCCGAAGGTATTCTGTTTGAGCTGAGGCGAGGTGCCACTGCTCTTGAAAGCAGGGGTTACTATTCCGGGAATCGTC
>NZ_JBTSLF010000024.1:0-23617 GCF_054640775.1 Candidatus Aquicultor sp.
TTGGCAAAAGCAATCGACCATTTAAGGGGGGCGTAGAGGACCTTATGAGACTAGACAACAAAGTCGCGCTGGTAACGGGCGGTACCCGAGGAATCGGCGCAGCCATTTGCATACGGCTTGCACAGGTAGGAGCGAGCATTGCCTTCTCCGGACGCGATATCCAGGCGGCAACCCCAGTTATCCGCGCTGTAAAAGAGTGCGGCGTTGACGCTCTCTTCTATGAAGCCGACGTCACCGATAAGGAACGGACAGACGAGGTCGTAGGCGAGGTCGCCAAGCAACTGGGTTCGCTTGATATCCTGGTAAACAACGCAGGCATCACCCGGGACAACCTGTTTATACGCATGAAGGAGGATGACTGGAACGCGGTCATCAATACCAATCTAAACGGCGTCTTCAACGTAACACAGGCCGTCGCGAAAATCATGCTCAAGAAGCGTAGCGGCTCGATTATTACTATCTCGTCGGTGATCGGGGTGGCAGGGAACGCAGGACAGGCGAATTACGCGGCGTCCAAAGCAGGTATAATCGGTTTGACTAAAGCCCTGGCAAAAGAGTTTGCAACCAGAAGCGTGCGGGTGAACGCAATAGCCCCGGGCTTTATTGAGACCGAAATGACAAAGAAGTTGTCGGACGAGGCACGCGAAAAAGCGCTCGCTCAAATCCCACTCAACTTCTTTGCCGAACCGAGCGACATAGCAAACGCCGCGGCATTCCTGGCTTCCGAGGACTCGCGTTATATCACGGGCCAGGTACTGGTTGTCGACGGCGGCATGGTGATGTAAATTATTTAATGTTTCCGAAAGGAGGTATCTTTTGTGGCAAACGAGCAAGTATTTTCAAAAGTAAAAGACATAATCGTCGAGCAGCTTGGTGTAGACGAGAGTGAATTATCGATGTCTACTTCATTTGTCAATGATCTTGGAGCGGATAGCCTCGATATAGTCGAGCTTATCATGGCTATGGAAGAGGAATTCGATATCGAGATTCCCGATGAAGACGCCGAGTCTATCGGCACGGTCGAGGACGTAGTTACTTATGTCGAGAAGAAAATGTAGTCAAAGGGGCGAGAAAGTAATTTGTTTCCCTTAAAAGAATCGAAGGAACACATATGAGCTTACCAAGCCTGAAAATAGGCGACGTAACTGCCAAGGTGCCGATCATACAAGGCGGAATGGCCGTTCGCATTTCTATGGCAAAGTTGGCAGCCGCTGTTGCAAACGAAGGCGGGATAGGCCTTATAGCGGCCTCAGGCATTAAGCCTCCTGAGCTGATCGAAAATATAAGAGAGGCGCGATCGCTAAGCGATGGTATCATCGGCATTAACGTGATGGTCGCCGTAAAAGAGTTCGCTAACCTTGTCAAGGCCGCCATCAAAGAGGGGATTGACCTTGTCGTGGCCGGTGCAGGATTTTCGCGCGACGCTTTCAAGTGGTGCTCCGAAGAAAAGGTGCCGTTCGTTCCGATCATATCATCGGAACGGGTGGCAAAACTTGCTGAGCGATTCGGTGCGTCTGCGGTTATCCTGGAAGGGAAAGAAGCGGGCGGACATCTTGGTACCCTGGAATCAACCTGGGATGTATTGCCACAAATCGTCAAGTCGGTCAGTATCCCGATAGTCGCTGCGGGAGGAATTCTGCATGGCGCTGATATCGCGAGGGCGCTCTCAATGGGCGCTAGCGGTGTCCAGATGGGGTCGCGCTTTGCCGTCAGCGAAGAATCGAACGCCGATATCGCCTGGAAACAGGCATGTATTAATGCGCGGCCGGAGGATGTCGTACTGGTTGAAAGCCCGGTAGGGCTGCCAGGCCGTGCTGTCAATACAGCGTTTGTAAAGCATATTAAAGCCCATGGTGACGATAAGCCGAAGATCCGCTGTATCAGCTGTCTTAAGGATTGCAAGAAGAACTATTGTATTATGGAGGCTTTAGAGAAGGGCCGCCAGGGCGATTTGAAAAACGGTCTCGTCTTCTGCGGCGAGCGCATCGGCGAGATAAAGGATATCTTATCCGTAAAGGAGATTTTTAAAAATCTAGTGCAAGAATACGAACAAGCGGTAAGACCGGTGGGCATCTATGGATAGAAGGATCGTTATAACAGGATTAGGCCTGCTATCCCCGGTCGGCATAGGAAAAGACGAATTTTGGACAAGTCTTGTAAATGGAAAATCGGGCATTGAAACCATCACCCATTTCGACACGACAAACTATCCGACTACGATAGCAGGTATGGTAAGCGATTTTGAGCCATCGGCCTATATAGGGCATAAAGAGGCGCGTCACATGGACCGGTTCCAACAGCTCGCTGTAGCCGCAGCGACACATGCGGTAAATGACGCCCGCTTAGAAATCACGCCCGATAACGCAGATAGAGTGGGAGTCATCGTCGGTTCGGGAATCGGCGGCCTTGGAACCATGGAAGAGCAGCACCAAATTCTTTCCGAAAAGGGACCCCGACGGGTAAACCCCTTCTTGGTACCGATGATGATAACCGACCTTGCGGCCGGACATATCTCTATTCGCTTGGGCGCACGTGGACCGAACGTATGCACAGTCTCCGCCTGCGCTTCTTCAAACCACGCAATCGGAGAGGCGTTTCAAGCGATAAAGAGGGATACCGCGGATGTTATGGTCACCGGTGGGGCGGAAGCCTGCGTAACCCCGCTTGGGATGGCCTCATTTTGTGCTGCGAGGGCTCTGTCATCCAAAAACGACGATCCCGAAAGGGCGAGTAGACCCTTTGACGCCGAAAGGGATGGTTTTGTTATGGGCGAAGGTTCGGGCATCCTGGTGGTCGAAGAACTACACCATGCACAAGCCAGGGGCGCCACCATTTACGCCGAGATCATCGGCTACGGCGCTACGGCGGACGCATATCACATAACGCAACCCGACCCAAGCGGTCAAGGCGCGATGAGGGCTATGGACATAGCGCTCAAAGAGGCGGGGATTGCAAACAATGAGGTCGATTACATCAATGCCCACGGCACGGGCACCGAAGCAGGAGATTTAGCGGAAACTAAAGCAATAAAAGAACTCTTCGGAAAGTATGCCTACGATTTGCTGGTCAGCTCGACCAAATCGATGACCGGCCACTTGCTTGGGGCGGCGGGAGCCATCGAACTCATCGCCTGCGCTCTCGCAATTAATAATAGCGTTGTCCCCCCGACAATAAACCTTGATTCACCTGATCCAGAATGCGATTTAAACTATGTGCCACATACTGCGGTAAAAAAAGACATAAATATAGCGCTCTCAAATTCATTTGGTTTTGGCGGGCACAACGCGAGTTTACTTATAAAGAAATTTGAGGAATAGGTGATGTCGCAACCACAAAACGTGCAAACAGCCGAGCGGTTTCTCGGCGTACAGTTTAGAGACAAACACTTGCTGTTTCAGGCTTTAAGCCACAGGTCATATAGCTTCGAAAAAGAGCTTCCCGAGACAAACGAAAAACTCGAGTTCCTTGGGGATTCGGTCCTTAACTTGACCGTAACAGAATATATCTACCATAAGTTTCCCAGCCTCAATGAAGGGGACCTGGCAAAACTAAGGGCCAACGTCGTTAACGCCAACTTCTTGGCCGAAATAGCACAATTTCTGCATGTAGGCGAGTGCCTGCTAATGGGAAAAGGTGCTGAGCAAACGGGCGGCAGAACACGCGTCTCTATTCTTGGGGATGCCCTCGAAGCGATCATCGGCGCACTCTATCTCGACCAGGGCATGGATGCCTCAAAGGAATTCATCCTTCGAAACTTTCAAGAGCTCATCGATGAGCGCGCGTCGCTTGGCGAGTTCGGGGATCCAAAAACACGGCTCCAGGAACTCGTTATGGCAAAATACGGTAATATACCAAGATATCGAACCGTAGATGAATTCGGTCCCGTGCATGATCGCAACTTCGTCGTCAAAGTCTACATAAACGATGAGGTCTGGGGCCAAGGCGTCGGCAAAAGCAAAAAGAAATCCGAGCAAGAGGCCGCTAAACAAGCACTCGTTAAATTCGAGAATAAATAGAACTATAACAATCTACTGGATTCTGACTCCTGGCTCCTGGCTTCCAAAACTTTGAGTAGCGTAAACAGGGCAGGAGTTTTAAAATCAAGAGAGCAGTAATTAATTGTACCACCGCTGAACAAGGAGTTGTAGTTGCACCTAAAATCGTTGACGTTGCGTGGATTCAAGTCATTTGCAGAACGAACGGTCCTTCGGTTTGAGACCGGCGTTACTGCAATCGTCGGTCCGAACGGGAGCGGCAAGAGTAATATCAGCGATGCCGTCATCTGGGTGCTCGGCGAGCAAAGCCCACGCTCTTTAAGAAGCGGCTCAATGGACGATGTCATCTTCGCCGGAAGCTCTGCCCGCACGGCGCTCGGTATGTCCGAGGTCTCGCTTACCTTAAGTAACACCGATGGGCTTCTTCCAATCGAGTTCACCGAAGTAACGATTACGCGTCGACTCTACCGCTCGGGTGAAAGCGACTACTATATCAATAACTCCCCGTGCCGCCTCCTTGATATCCAGGAACTGCTCTCCGATTCGGGTCTAGGCAAGGGGCTGTACTCTATAATAGGCCAGGGACGTCTAGAAGAGACCCTCAACAGCAAGCCGGATGATAAACGCCTCCTCATTGAAGAAGCCGCAGGCATCCTCAAACATAAGAAGCGCAAGGAAAAGGCCTTGAAGAAGCTGGGCTCGATGGACGCGAATCTGCAAAGGGCCAAAGATATCGCCCAGGAGATAGGGCGCCAGTTAAAGCCATTAAATAACCAGGCGAACAAGGCGCAGGAATATCTTGCCTTAAATAACCAGCTGCGTTCACTTGAGATAGGGCTTGCCATTATCGACCTCAACGAGCTGCAAGACGATTGGGAAACCACGGTGGCCCATGAGGCCGGCCTTAAGGAGCAGCTCACACAGCTAAAAGAAGATCTTGCAAGCGAGCATATAAAATCCGAGAAACTTCAACTCGAGTTTGAGACCAAGAATTTCTACTCGGGTGATATTAGCGAGAAGCGTCGCAAACTCCAATCCGTCGAGGAGAAAATTCGCTCCAATATCAATCTTCTGGATGAAAAAGCTAAAAACATCGATCAAAGGATAGGGGAAGTCAGGCACACCATCTCCCAGAGCGAGCAGCGAAAGCATAGCCTCGTCGACCAGCAACAATGGCTCGAAAAGGAGAAAGCGGCGCTCTCCACGGAGATCGATAAGAAGTCCTCCATCCTGGTCGAATTAAAAGGCAAAGTTGAAGATGTATATAAAAAGCGGCAAGATATCGAGGAATCCATAGCCAAGCTTAAAACAAAAGCCCAAGCCGAAGCACGTGTGTCCGATGGCTACCAGCATGGGGTAAACGAGCTGCAGCTCTCCATCCATACTGCCGAAAACCAGCTAACCTTCCTGAAAAACGAGCTTGGGTTATTGGTGAAACGCAAGACCGACCTCTACCAACGCATCGAGCAAAAGAAGCGCGACACCGAGGTCGCGGGCATCGAGATAACACGGCTCGAATTCCAATTCAACGAGCTTACCATGAGTATCGATCAGCTTACGACCGAACTCGAAGCCAAACGTATAGCCGAGGGAGAACTCAGGCAGGATTTCGCCGGTTTAAAAGCCAGAATAAAAGCGCTCGAAGACATCATAGACTCCTTCCCGACGCTCGATGACGTCTCCGAATCGCTTGATTCAATCGATATGCCAGCAGTTGTCGGGCTTCTTAAAGACGCAATCAAAGTTCGACCCGAGTACGAGCGTGCAATCGAGGCCGTCCTTGGAGGTGATATTTTCTGCGTTGTTCTTGAGAACTCGGAGAACCTGAAGGCGCTTGTGACCGCAAAAGACGTGGAATCGTTAAGCCTCACGTCCTTTATCGCAAGCGACCGCGCCCGTTTTAAACTCCCCACAAAAAGGCTCCCCATGGCGACCTGGGCGCTTGATGTCGTAACATATCCCGGCGAGTTCAAATACGCCGTTAGCGCTCTCTTGAGTCACGTCTACATCGTTCCTGATTTCCATACGGCGCTCACCCTGCAAGAGCGAACCGAGGGCGAGATCCTGGTGACGAGCGATGGCGAAGTGATTCTTCCCAACGGAAAAATAATCTTTGGCGCCGCGAGTGAAGCCATCGGTATTCTTGGCTACCAGCGGGAACTTGAGGATATGAACGCTATCGTCGAGGGCATGGAAAAAAAGATCAAAACCACTGAGGTAGCGCAAGAAGAACTACGGCGAAAGCTCGACCGGCTTACGACCCAAAAAGACGAGATCCGGGCCAGGCTCCAAACTAAGAAAGTCGAAAAGTCGAACTTGAAGCAATCGCTTGAAGACGCCGAACCCGAGATAACAAAACTCACCGACCAAGAAACAGCGCTTCGCACCAAGGTCAACTCGCTCGAGAAAAACCTTAAGGAAGAAAGCGACAGCATCCTACGCTTGCGCCAGGAATATAAGATGCAGAAGGATAAGCTTTCGGCGTTGCAATTTACGCTTGATGACTCGACAAAAACACGTGACTCCTATCTCGAGGAAGAGTCCCGTCTGAAAGTCGAGCTTGGTAAGGTGAAAGTCGATATCGAGTCCTTCAACGAGAGAATCTCGCATAACATCCGCAGGATTCCAGGCATAAGCAAAGAACTCAATAACTTCGACACGCAAATGGAAAAGGAGAGCGAGTTTCTCGATTACCTGGTAAAACTGCACACGTATATCGTACCTCTTAGGTCGGCGTTTGAGCAGGTTTTAGAATCGGTCGCCTTCAGACATGACCAGATCAGCGAGATGACCCTTTTTGAAGAAGGATCGCTCGAGGACCTGCGGCAGGACCTGCGGCAAAGTCAACTTGATGTAAACAAGACCAACGATCGCGTAGAAAGCACTATCCGGCAACTCCATGAAGTCGAAGTCAAAAAAGCCCAGCTTGAATTAAAAGTGACATCGGCGGTTCAAAAAGTCGTCGATGAGTACGACGTGCCTCTCGAAAAGGCCCTCGAAAAGGGGCTGGCGGTTGAGAGGGAGCAAGCCGATGCCGAAGTATCCGCCCTGCGCCGTAGAATCGTCATGTTGGGACCGGTCAACCCGATAGCCCTTGAGGAATATACACAGCTCGAAGAGCGCCACAAGCTCTTCATCGAGCAAATCGAAGACCTGCAGCGAAGCAAGCGCGCCCTTCTTCGAGTAATCAGCGCCATCGAACAAAAGATGGAAACCCGCTTCGTCGAGACTTTCGAGAAGGTAAACGAAAGCTTCCAGACGGTCGCCGGGTCTTTGTTCCCCGGAGGACATGCCGAACTCATCCTGACAGAACCCGACGACCCCCAAAACAGCGGTGTCGACATCATCGCCCAGCCGGGCGGAAAGAAACTGCAACGCCTCTCGCTCCTTTCCGGCGGAGAAAAGTCCCTTGTAGCATTGGCATTCTCATTTGCCCTCTACCAGACAAAGCCAAGCCCGTTCTACATTCTCGATGAAGTCGAAGCCGCTCTCGACGATGTCAATCTACGGCGCTTCATCGCGCTTCTTAATCGCATCAAAATCGATAGCCAGGTGCTCATCATCACCCACCAGCGCCGCACTATGGAGGTAGCCGATTCCCTTTACGGGGTCTCCATGCAAGCCGACGGAGTCTCCCGCCTCATCTCCCAAAAGTTCAGCGAAGTAACTGTTGGAATGGCATAAAAAACATTTCGCATTAGCCCATTCACCTTAGCTAATATGTGAGCGGGAAGGGCTAATGTGGTATCATCATGTATCGAAGATTCACATCGCACAATACAAGGCTTGATCAAATCTTAATGAGGTGTTATAGAATGCGTTGGTTTAGGCGCCAAAAGCCGGAGGACTATGAAGAAGTAGAAGCCGCCGAGGAGGAGGAAACCGGGGAAGCTGAGGGTGTCGAAGAAGAGGCCCTTGAGGAAGAATATATCGAAGAAACCGAAGAGCATATCGAGGATATCTTTGAGGAAACCGAGGAAGAGCAAAAAGTATCCTGGTTCGCCCGGCTTAAGAGCGGTCTCACAAAAAGCCGTGAAAATATCGTCGGTCAAATCAGTGGATTGCTATCGCTTCGCGGGAGCATCGACGAAGAGCTATGGGATGATATCGAGGCGATACTTATCCAAGCTGATATCGGAATGCAATCGACCATGAGCATCATCGATCACCTGCGCGATAGGGTCGATCGGGAACGGATAAAAGACCCCAACCTGATAATCGATTTCCTTAAGGACGAGCTTGTCTACATCCTTAAAGAGAATGCCCCCCAAACCGAGCACGACCATGCAGATCGCAGGATTTACCTCATCGTAGGGGTCAATGGTACCGGCAAAACCACAACTATCGCCAAGCTAGCGAGAACCTTTACAAAGTCCGGCAAGTCGGTGCTTCTAGGTGCGGCAGACACCTTTAGGGCCGCCGCGGTCGAGCAGCTCGACATATGGGCTAAACGCCTCAAAGTAGATATCGTAAAGCACGAGAGGGGCGCCGACCCCGCCGCGGTCGTCTATGACGCAATTCACGCAGCGAGCGCCAGGCAAACCGAGATTCTCATAATCGATACGGCAGGCAGGCTCCACACCTACGTCAACTTAATGGAAGAGCTGAAAAAGATAAAGCGAATAGCCGAGCGCGAAAGAGGCGACGCCGAGCTTGAGACGCTGCTTGTAATCGATGCAACCACCGGCCAAAACGGCATCGCTCAGGCCCGTCTCTTCAATGAGGCCCTTGAGATAAATGGTATCGTTCTGACAAAGCTCGACGGCACGGCTAAAGGCGGTATCATCCTGGCCATCCAGGAAGAATTGAAGATCCCTGTCCGCTATGTCGGTGTAGGTGAAGGTATGGACGATCTCCAGCCGTTTCAACCAGATGAGTTTGTCAAAGCCCTTGTCGGCGAATAGCTACTCGCTCGCCGGCTAAACAATTAAAGAAAGCAAAGTTCAGTCCGATAACTACCATTAACCATGCTGGCGCACGCAAAAGCCATTTTAGCGGCGGCATTAGTTAGCGGTAATTACTACAGCATTATGTGGAGGACTGGACATGAAACTGGCTTACCTTGTTGCACTTGGCATGATAGCTCTATCAGCGATTGCGCTTCGCATGCGAAGCGATCATACCTCCGACGTGCAAAAACTCGATCAACACCAGATAAAAGCGCAGGAATACGTCACGCACGGTAATTTTCATCAGGCACAAGACGAGATAGAACGATCCATCCAAAACGACCCCGAAAACGGGTTAAACTACTACGCGCTCGGCGTCATTCACTATAACCTCAAGCAGTTTAATAAGGCATTAAAGAACCTTAAGCAAGCCATCCTCATCGACAGGGACAACTGGGATGGATGGTTTTTAATCGGGCGCATTTATCTGGAGCGCTATAATCACGACAAGGCCATAAAATACTTCGAGAAAGCGATTCAGCTTAATCCGGCAATGTCAAAAGCCCGTTTCGGGCTGGCTTCAATACTTTTCGATCGCGGCCAGGTCAAAGAAGCGTCCGACCAGTACCATAGCATCATCGAGTTCGACCCGATGAACGCAAACGCTCATTATAACCTCGGTTCTTGCTTCCTCGAGCAGGGGATGTTCAAAGAGGCGATAAAAGAGCATGAGCTGGCAGCGGGGCTCGATCACGACAACGCATACGCCTATTATTGGGTCGGTTATTCGTATATCCAACTCGACGATCGCAAGAGGGCGGCCGAGGCATTCGCAAGGTCGCTGGAGCGCGGATACGACGGCGCGGCCGATGCTCTCAAGGATTTAATCTAACCCAAACCCATCCCCAATTGCGCTATAATCATCTCATACCAGGAAATATTATTTCTAAGATATCGCGGTGAATAGCTTGTTTCTTCGAATCATTATAGACGCGTATAAACTTTTCGATCGCCGCTGGCTGATGATTATTGCCGCGGGTATCCTATCGGTCGGTATCGCCGATATTATCAGCCTCGTCACGGCAACAACACTGCATCTGCCCACAGTAACCTTAGTGGGACCGGATCGGAAACCCTTTGATTTTAATTACAGCATCTTTATCGACCTGGTCGTATTCTTCATCGCAAACGTCTGGCTTGAGGTCTTCGTAGCGCTTCTTGCCCGATCCGAGATAGAGAACTGGACGGCCAAGTTCTTCGAAATGGCATATAAGACGACAAGCATGTACCCCAGAGTTCTGGTCGCGAACTTCGTCGTGCAATTAATCATGTACGGAGGCCTGTTTCTGGCATACGCAGCCCTATCCGTTAACTTCATCGGTTTTCTCTTCATAATCCCGGTATTTCTCTTTGCCGTATGGTTCTCGCTTGTTTCGCCTGTCGCCGTTATCGACAGAACACGCCGCATACGCGACATCCTGCTTCGCAGCAGGTACCTTGTGCACGGTTACTTCTTTACGGTCCTGCTCGCCATGCTTATCGGGCTTCTACCGCCGGTTGCGACATCAAACATTCAGAGCACCGGCCTCTTCTTCTGGTCCGCGATGACATTCGTTCACATAGCGACAGCCATCATCGTAGCGCTCATCACGGTCACCACTTATTTAAACTTGAGAGCTGCAAAAGGAGCAATCCCAAGCCCGGCCGTCGAAGAGCTTATTGATGCGCCTTCCGAGGATACGGTCGAGGAGCCCGTCGACTCCAACTTGCAAGGTTCTTAAAAATATACTCAAGCCGTAAAACCCGTGTTTTAGCGAAGCCAAAGCTCGCAGCGCTAGACCTGCCTTATTTGCCCACGGACCACGACCCTGCGCAGCTTGACAGTATAGATTACCTGGTATAATATTTACGGGGCTGGGAATATATTCCCAGTCAAATTTTATTATGTAAAAAGTAGTGAAGAATAGTGTTCGATAACCTGTCAAACAGGCTACAAGATATATTTAGCAAATTAAAATCACACGGTAAGCTTACCGAGAAAGACGTTGACGTCGCCATGCGCGAGGTCCGTCTTGCGCTGCTTGAGGCCGACGTCAACTACAAAGTGGTCAAGGACTTTATCGCGAAGGTCAAAGAACGCTCTATCGGTATAGAGGTGCTTGAGAGCCTGACGCCCGCACAGCAGGTTATCAAGATCGTTAATGAAGAACTCACGGCCCTTATGGGCTCAACCGAGAGCAAGCTCAGCTTCGCCCCCAGGCCGCCGACAGTAATCATGCTGGTGGGTCTACAGGGCTCCGGTAAAACGACGACCGCTGCAAAGCTTGCGCACCACCTTAGGTCGACCGGTAGAAGGCCGTTCCTCATCGGTGCCGACGTGTACCGCCCGGCCGCTATCGACCAGCTAAAGACCTTGGCGGACGAGAACAATATCCCATTCTACAGCGACGACCCTAAAACGCCGCCGCTCACGATAGCGCGCGCCGGCATTAAGGCCGCCAACCAGAACGGGTCTGATATAGTTATCATCGATACCGCAGGACGGCTGCATATCGACGAACAGATGATGCACGAACTCGAGGAGATCAAAACAGAACTCAAGCCGCATCAAATTCTGCTCGTTGTAGATGCGATGACCGGCCAGGATGCTGTTAACGTCGCTCAATCGTTCCGCGAGAAGCTCGATTTCGACGGCATCGTTATGACCAAGCTCGACGGCGATGCGCGCGGTGGCGCCGCCCTTTCCGTCAAAGCGGTAACCGGAAAGCCGATCAAACTAGTAAGCGTCGGCGAGAAGATGGACAGCCTCGAGCCGTTCCATCCCGACCGCATGGCGTCAAGAATCCTCGGCATGGGCGATATTCTTACCCTCATCGAAAAGGCGCAAGCCACGGTGGATGAGAAAAAGGCCCGTGAGATGGAAGATAAGCTGCGCAGAGCCGAATTCACGTTTGAGGACTTCCTCGAGCAGATGGAGCAGATGCAGCAGATGGGCCCGATCAGCCAACTAATCAAGATGATCCCCGGCATGAAACTGCCGAAGGACATCCAGATAAGCGATAAAGATATGGGCAGGATTAAGGCGATAATCCAGTCGATGACAAGCGACGAGCGACGCAATCCGAACCTTATCAACGGCAGCAGGCGTGAGCGTATCGCAAAGGGAAGCGGTACCGATACGCATGAAGTAAACCAGTTGCTTAAGCAGTTCAACCAAACAAAGAAGATGCTCAAGCAATTCAGTGGCATGCAGGGCAAAATGAAAATGCCCAAAGGCGGCTTCGGCGGTGGTGGGTTCCCGTTTTTAGGTTAGAGACCTATCAGGTAATACGAGCAGCCAATACCTGCTTTTACCAGGTTTAGATATAGTTGTTTATGGCAATAGCAAAGGAGGTGACAATTTGGCGGTAAAGATTCGTCTTTCTCGTGTAGGTGGCAAGAAAAATCCTCATTACAGGGTTGTAGTAGCGGATTCAAGAGCGCCGAGGGATGGCAGGTTTATCGAGATCATAGGTAGGTATAATCCTCAGACCGACCCTTCGACTATCGAAATCGATAACGAAAAGGCTTCTGAGTGGTTAAAAAACGGTGCGCAGCCGACCGATCAGGTTAAAAATTTACTAAAAATCGCTGGCGTTCTTGGGTAGATAAGTAGTAGCATGCAGGAGGTATCCTAGTGAAAGAGCTGTTAGAGCTGCTGGCTAAAGCTGTTGTGGACGAGCCGGACAAAGTGAATGTTTCTGTCGTTGAAGGCGAGCAATCAATCATCTTGCAATTGCATGTAGCGCCCGAGGATATCGGCAAAGTGATAGGTAAGCAGGGTCGGATTGCCAAGGCGATACGAACGATAGTCAAATCGGCCGCTATCAAAGAAGGCAAGAGGGCTATCGTCGAGATCATTGACTAAATAGATACGGAGTTTGCCGAATGCAACCAAAGTACCTGGTTGTTGCTCACATAGCTCGTCCCCACGGATTAGGGGGCGAGGTTGACGCATTGAGTCTGACCGATTTTCCTGAGCGGTTCATAGAGGGCTTGGCGTTATATCCAAGCCCGCCGGTACCCGGTATACAAAGCCTGGTAATCGAAAGGATTGAGCACAAACCAAAAGGGCTACTATTCAAATTCAAAGGTGTCGACAGCAGGGAACAAGCCGAGAAGATATCCGGCAGAGACCTTATGATTCCCGTTGAAGAAGCAGCTCCGCTTTCTGAAGACGAGTTCTGGGTGCACGACATCGTCGGCATGGAAGTCTACACCACCACCGGCGACCACCTCGGACACGTAACCGAAGTCCTCCGCACTGGAAGCAACGACGTCTATATCGTGGAGAACTCAAAAGAATACCTGATTCCCGCGACAAAAGAAGTCGTCAAAGATATATCGGTCAAAGACCGCAAGATAACCATCGAGCCGATTCCGGGGTTACTGGAATAAGGCTCTTTTGCTGTTGAGAAATTAGCTATTTGATAGTATCATTTTGGAAGACAAAATGATTTGGGGATATGGCTCAGCTGGGAGAGCGCTGCGTTCGCAATGCAGAGGTCGGGGGTTCGAATCCCCCTATCTCCACCAATGAAAGTCCTAGTAGTAATGCTAGGGCTTTTTGTTTTCTCATGGTTTATCAATAGCATAATTTCGCAATATAATGGGTTATATGGCTTGGTAGTCGAGCTGGTGGGCGCCTGACACCAGGCCTTGCAAACGACATACGTTCGCAGGTGACTTGAGGGACACAATTAAAGATTTTAGAGTATTGATTGGACCAATATAAACAATGTTGGGCGACTACATATCCTAAGGGGCAGACGTTAATTGTATGAAAAAGCAAAAAGGGTCAAGAACTCGATGGGAAGCATTGCCACAGCGTCCGAAGGAGCACGTTCATAGTGATCTCGGTGTTCGGAAATTTTACGAGTTGTTTACTGATCCCTGGTTTATTGCACGGGAAGAATCAAGGAGTGATTACGGGGTAGATATTGTTATAGAAGCTCTAACTGATGGCGGCAAACATCCAACTAATATTCGCTCCCATGCACAGGTAAAATCATCAACCAAGAAGCCGAATGCGGATGGAAGTTATAGTTATTCCGTCCCTTTTTCAAATTTAAATTATTTGCTCAATAATCCTAATTCGTTATATGTTTTCTATTCAGTTAGGGACGATAAGTTGCTTTACTGTACTGCTGAGAGCGCGTACAACACTTATAATGGCACAAAGAATATAACGATACGTTTTGCTGAAGTTCTAGACCAACGTGCAGTCAAGAACATCCACAGTCAAATAATGGCCACCAGTCTGTCAATTCGTGATTTGCTTTTAAGCCCGAATCGAAGAATGATTATCAATCCAGACCAGTTCGTATATAGCACCGATGAAGAGGGTAAAGTCATTTTCTTGCATAACCTCATTTGGGAAAATGCATTTGGAAAGATACCCGATGGTTACGAGATTTATCATATTAATGGTAATGCGTTTGATAACAGAAGGGCCAATCTAGCACTTCGCAAAACGGTCAATCCGTTTCCGATTGAGGAGTTTCAAATAGACGTTAGTAATGCTCAAATTACCAATGTACTATCAGTTCTTTTGGAGGGTGATAAAGCAATTCTCATTGATGATGTTCCACCTCCACCTAAAAAGGCGTTTGTAAATATAGTAAACAGTTTGTTAAGTCAGGGATGGTCTATCAGCGAAGAGCAGCTTTCAGCGCTTCAGCTTAAGATGAAAATGCTTCTAGAAATGGACTTATAGCCCTTGAATAGATCAACCCTGTAAGTTCATCGCGGCCTAGTAGGTTTGCCAGGTCTTTTTTGTTTGTGTGGAATTTTCATAACCTGGGCTATCGCCCAGCGCCAGCCCGTAGATAACTGAGACTCATAGCCTAACGATAGGTATTAACTATTAACCGGATGGCAAGGGATCTTTAAAGCATGCCATACTATGCCCAGAATTGATTACTACTAGTAATGTATTGCCAGACGTAGTACAGATAGGCACAAGGAGTAATCTTGGTATAATATTAATCGATATACACGCAATTCAGCGAAAGCCAACTCACTACAAACAAACACAGGCAATATCGGGGGAAGCCTTTGGAGACTACAGCTACTTTTATAACAACTACCACGGTCTCACTTGTTGCAACGGCCAACGCGGTCGCAACGACGACTTCGGCCTCACAAGACCCCGCTATAACGGATTGGGTCACTATGTTTGCGAACATCCTGTTGGTGCTATTCGCTGTTATTGGCGGGCTGTTCGCATATTACCGTTATCGTATCTCCGTGATTAATCGTCTAGTGGAAGTGCTTGACGAAGAAGGCCATTACGTCCAATTGTGGAATTTGTCGCTTGCAATTCGCGGCGGCAGCGGTGATAAAGAAGTATTCTACGACCCAGGCTCGCGGACTCTTTCACCCAGGGCATGGCATGCGTCTATGGCTGATAACGCTTGGACTATTAATTCACCGAACCTTAAGCAGACATCAGTTACTTTGAGCGAGCCATATTATTCGCTATTTGCAGCGGGTTTTGGGCCAGGTCATAGCACCGACGGCAAAAGGGCGGACTTTATGCGATTCAAATCTCTGGTCAGGCAACTTGCGGTTGCATCCGGCTTCGGCTCTAAATGGCCAATCGAGGCTCTATTGCGCCGTCACTTAGCGAGATACCTGTTGCTTCTTACGGATTCACGACTGACAGAGACCTTTCTTCATTTCGAAGTCGTTGTGTCTAGGCTCATCAGCTTCAGGGAACGACCTGATTTGACACCATCTGTCTGCGAAATTGACCGTAACTACTTCTGGGAATCATACGGTTTGGATGCACAGATTTACCAAAACTTTCGCAGGTACCTCCTTAAAAGAACGTGGCCAGAGAATCGTACTGCCGTAGAAGCATGGATTGACAGTTCACACCGCGAGGTCGGCTTTAGCCCCGTAAGTCTTTCGGATTACAAGCTGTGGACTTCCGCATATAAAGAACTCGACAAGAGAACGCCTAGAAACTAGGTTTAGTCCACTTTTAGGCATTTATGAGATACCTGTTAATAGGCAATCGCATTCAAAAATGTTCTAAGATCATCCCCGTAAGTCCACATCTAAGAGGGAAGCCCTGGTAGATATACCGGGGCTTTTGATCTTATTCAGCTCATTATTTATGGGTATTTAAAATATAGGGAAGAGCTCTGATTTGTATCGTAAGATGAACGGTTTGCCTTTTCGGCCGAATTTCACGGCGCTCATCAGTAGGCTAAAGCCTAGAAGGCAGGTTGGCCATGATAATAACACTGATGTCTAGTTGGAACAGATGGCACGCGCTAGAACCAATAATACCCATTAGGCACCACGCTCCTCTCCTCGAACAATAACCTGCGAGTTTCTTGATGATGGCAAGGCTTGCCATCATCAGTATTAGGTGGCCAACCCCAATAGACACATCCGTGTTTCGGCATACTTATATTAACATAATTTCCTTAACAAACAAGATTTCAGCGTTCCTTTCCATATAAAGCAAGGGAAGGCTTCACAGAAGTGGATTCAAAGGTCATGCAAATATTTCACCATATTCTCCAAGCAACGTTTTCTCCATTGTTAATCACTGCAAACATCCAGACCATCAAGAAACATCGAATATTTCTCATCAGCGCGGGTACATATGACATAGTTTAACTGCTTGATGCGCATTTATATTGACCCTGGACGTGAAGCCAAGGAGGCCGCATACATGGTACAGCAAGTTATTGAAACCGGTGATCTGTATTTCTTTTATCGCCCGAAGAACCATAAAGAGGTAATCCGAAATCTTGATGAAGTGGAGAGCTTCTATATGGTTATGGCTGCAGGAGGACACTTGTTTCGTTTACTTGAGACCGTGCAGAAGAAAATGCCGGAGATACCGTCTGAATCATCAGCTCCGGCAGGGAGTAGCTGGGCGGTTATCGATTCGGTAACCGAAGATAGCGATGAATTAGCCGAAACCAAACTAGGCTGGGGTCCGGTGATAAAAGGAAAGACATCATACCCGGCGCGCCCTATCGGAGTAGCCAAGTACCAGCTAGTTCTTTTTGAAAATCAAACCCGGTTAGCTTACTCGCTCGAGATCCCCATAAACCCAGGCCCCGTGCAGGAAACCTTTGATATTTACCCCGAAGCGGCTTATATATTCAAGGTTAAAAATCCGGATGGTCTGGCCGAAGGTTACCCGGGCGAAGAGCAAAGGCCACTGTACCCACCGGGGCTAAAAGTGCTGTTTGATGAGGACTTGATTAATGTAAAGGATGACCAACTGCTGAACTTCCCACACACACAAATTCTTTTGTCCGGTTCTCTCAGGCAAGATATAGAAAACAGGCTCGGTATTAAGTTTGTGAAAGAACCACCCCATAAAGCAATGGATAGGGTATACGGCACATTCCATATGACAAGAAGGGAGCACCCGGCCACACCATTCATGTCCGGACAATGGCTTCGAGGCAAGGAGGCCGCTTAATCTATCTTTCGGGGACAAAATGGCTGGAAAGATCACATTAGCATTTGTCGGCGATGTAATGCTCGGTCGCGGCGTCGATGAAGAAATAGAACATCGTAAGCCGGAATATTTTTGGGGGACTACATTACCGGTGCTGCGCTCGGCCGACGCAGTTATCGCCAACCTTGAGTGCGCTATCACCGATCACACGATAGAATGGCAAGGACCGCCCAAGGCATTCTATTTCCGGGCTAGCCCCAAAGCCATAGATGTATTGAGAGCGGCTAACATCCGCTGTGTTAGCCTAGCGAATAACCATATCTTGGACTTTGAGGAACAAGGATTATCGGACACGCTGCAATACCTCGACGAAGCCGGTATTAGCCACGCCGGCGCTGGCAAAAACTTGGATGAAGCGAGGAGGCCTGCGATTATAAATGTCAACGGCATAGCGCTTGCGATTATCGCAGCAACCGATAACGAGCCCGATTTTGCCGCAAACGCCAATCCTGGTACGAATTATATTGAGATTGGAACCGATACCGCCACGCTCCTGCCGCTCGAACAGGGAATCACAAGCGCACGTCAGATGGGTGCCCAAAATATCATATTGTCGTTACATTGGGGCCCGAACATGGTCGTATCGCCACCGCAACATTTCCGAGATTTCGCTCGCGCGGTTACAGATTTAGGTATCGATATACTTCACGGACACTCCGCCCATATTTTCCAAGCGGTAGAGACATATAAAAGAAGGCTTATCATGTATGATGCCGGCGATTTCATAGATGATTACGCAATCGATCCGATCTTAAGAAATGATTGGTCCTTCATCTTCCTCGTCAACATCAGTGCCGAAGGCGCTTATAGTCTAACGATGCTTCCCGTTGTCCTCTCGTACGCACAGGTTAATCTGGCAACGGGAGCACAATTTCGTATGATTTGCGATCGAATGAAACACTTATGCGAAAGGTTTAATACCCGAGTTATCGATGCGCCCCAGGGTTTAGAAATACCCTTAAAATAGACATCTCGCAACAGTATCTAAACATAAATACCCCGGTCTCGAGACCAGGGTATTTTACATTTTGTCAGGTTTGAGTAGCTACTCACGCCTACTTATCTGCGTCCGCCGCCAAAGGCTCGCCGTGGGCCTTCACGCCGCTCTTGTGGTTTTGCTTCGCTCACCTTGATCGTGCGCCCCTCAAGCTCGCTTCCATTAAGGGCAAGTATGGCTTCTTTTGCCTGCTTATCATTCGGCATATCGATAAATCCAAATCCTTTGCTTCGACCGGTAT
This sequence comes from Candidatus Aquicultor sp., assembly GCF_054640775.1. Taxonomy (NCBI): domain Bacteria; kingdom Bacillati; phylum Actinomycetota; class Candidatus Aquicultoria; order Candidatus Aquicultorales; family Candidatus Aquicultoraceae; genus Candidatus Aquicultor; species Candidatus Aquicultor sp. The sequence goes on from NZ_JBTSLF010000024.1 coordinate 18,656, forward strand.
CTCTATCGATAATGACATTAACCGATTCAACCTCTCCAAACTTGCCGAACATTTGCCTGAGATCGTCCTCAGACGTGTCGTAGCTTAGATTCCCTACGTAAAGTCTCATTGCATCTCGCACTCCTTCCTCAAAAACACTATACCCGCGAATGAGATTTTCTATTACCCGCCAGCAAAGTTTCGAGGTCTACTTCGAAGAGCAAAATAAACACCCTTGCGGCCATAGTGATCGCGGGTATATATAAAAATATCTTTTACTTAAGCCATCGAGCCAATAAGAGCGGGGGGGCGAGAATTGCAACAAAGATATTTGCTTAGAACCACGGTAGTTACAGGAGGGATGTTAGTATTTACTCAGGCCCTTATCCATAGCATTGCAGGTTATGCCTCTATCATGACGTCTTTTAATAATATCCCGAAAGATACGGCAAATCTTCTCTCTTGGGCATGGTTATCAGTAGGCATCGCGCTTGCACTCTTTGGTTTGCTCGCAGTTTACGCTTCATCAGCACTTATCCAGGGCAAACGATGGGCCCTAGTCCTTGTGACCTCGATAAGCGCCACCACGCTTATCATTCTTATAACGCCCATATTCATTGGTATCGGATATCCTGTTCTCGGGATAGCGGGCGCTCTGCTGATGCTTACCCCTCTATTTTGGCCGAGAAAAGCTCAGTGAGCTATTGATGGTGGAAAAGTTTCGACGAGTTTAAATTCAAACCCAATGCCGTTTGCTATTCAGAGGCAACGAGCGATTTTCTCAACAAACTGCAGAGAAAGAACGTATCCGGCATTATGGCAGCCGCATTCGATACGGGCTTCACCTCGATCTTTGCCGGTAACGCAGCAAAGAGAATCGCCCAGGCGTTACAACAGGCGGGCTTCCGCTTGATCGTCCCGCCGCAGCGTTTTATAGTCACCGGAGCGGAAGGCCCGCTTGCAGAAGGTGAGTTAGACAAAGCAAAAACCTGGGCGCAACAAATCAAGGACATAAGCAGCAAGACGGGTATGCATCCTGCCGCTTAATGCATCTGCACCAATAGCGTTTTTACCCTTCGACAATGAGCACAATACTTTCGCCGGACTCGTTGGGCTTATTCCTCAAGACGTAGAGGGGGAGAGGGAGATAGGCTACCTATTCTTGAGAAACTACTGGGGAATGGGCTTTCTTATCTATGGATTATACCCGGGTTTTGGGTACAATAAGAACAACCGGACGTTCATCAATCGTGCGGTTGACCGGGTCGATTTAGCATAAATGGATTTAGGTAACAAAAGGGGAGGGGAAGAATTATGTGTGGGTGTGGTTGCATAGCAGCGCTTCTCGCTTTAATCACGCCCCGCTTGGTACTCCTTGTGCTTTGGATATTTACCGACTACATCTCCTCGGTCTTTGATTCGTTTATCTGGCCGCTCCTGGGCTTTATATTTCTACCCCTGACAACACTGGCCTATGCCTGGTCGATCCACACATATCACGGGGTTCACGGCTTAGGCCTTCTCACAGTGATCGTCGCATTCCTGATCGATATCGGGGCCTTTGGCGGCGGTGACTATTCCAGGCGACGTGGCTATCGTTAAGCCGCCGAAATCCTATCAAATCCTCACCTTAACCTTTACGGAGTAACCCGCTGGATAATAGCCGCAGCCTCCGCTCTCTTGGCCGCGTCAAAAGGCTTGAACGTTCCGTCAAAATAACCGGTTATTACACCGTTGTTTCTGGCGGTCATCACGTATGGGAACGACCATAAGCTCATCGGGACATCCGAAAATTGCTGGCCCGAAGTGTTGATCGGATAATTCTTAGCCAACACTATTATCTTTGCGGCCTCTTGCCGCTGAACAGACTCGTCCGGCGCAAACCTGCCGTTTGGACGTCCTTCGATCAACCCTCGTTGAGCCGCAGCCTCTATGTAAGGCCACGCCCAGTGGCTTTGCGGCACGTCAGGGAATCTTCCTGTAAACGTCGTCGCCACAGGGATGTTCTGCGACGTCACAACCAGCTTGGTAAACTCAGCCCGGCTGATCGGCAACAATGGCTTAAATGTTTTGTCCGTATAACCGCTAACAATACCTTTCGCCGCCAAGACCCCTATCGGCTCAAAATACCAGTTGAAGCAAAGAACATCGTTGAGGCCCGGCACATGCTGCTGCGGCTGAGCTATGCCGTAAAACCTGGGCATGTCCGTAAACGTATAGCCCTGGCCCTTTATAAATCGTATTACCTCCGGCAGTGCTTCTGCTGTATGGAATCCCGCGACGTGCATCAAAACGATCGACCCGGGCTTCAACCCCCTCTGCACCCGGTTGATAATATCCTGCCGGGTTGTATTCTCTCGCCAATCAATCGTATCGATATCCCATTGCATGATCCTGTTGTAACCTGTTTGACTGACTGTGTTAATAACGCGATCGTTATATGCGCCGTAGGGAAGTCTAAAGAACGGCTTCGTATCTATCCCGGTAACATTTAAGGCCTTACGCTCGGCCTCATTGACCTCGTTTCTAATCTGGGTGTCGGTTATCGTCGTAAAATCCGGATGGGTGTTTGAGTGATTCCCAAGGGCAAAACAATTATTTTTTATGAAACGCGCATCGTCTGGGAAGTTATCGAGAAACGTGCCTGCGAGGAAAAATGTCGCTGTAACGCTCTGCTCGTTTAATATTCTCACGATGTCATCAATCGAGCCCCGGCTAAATGTCCCATCGAATGTCAGGGCTACGACCTTCTGGTTTGTCGGAAGGGAAAAGATCGGCTGTTTCTGTGCCTGTGCTGGAAGGCTCATTGCAAAGAAAGCGATGAGCGACAGTAGGAGCATTACATAAGTGCGTCTAAGATTTCGTCCACCTTGATACAGCATTTTTCTTACCGCCCCTTTATCGGAATCATGGGTTCTTACTTAGTGATAGATACGTGAAAAAGTATGCACACTATATACCCAGAAATAGGGATTTGCTTGCCGCGTAAATTCCAGCACCTTAGAGAGTATTAATCACATCAAGGCAAGACTCGATATCTCCCGTATTATCATAAATAAAGTACGTATTTCTGCTGGTTAAGCCGCTTGTAATTAATAATATCTTCTTAAGCGCAACGTAAGTCATGCCGATTGTTCTACTATTATGTGTCTACAAAGGAGTTCTGGTATGCGTCTTGAGAAAGCAGGCCGAAAAGAACCGCTATCGATGCAACACAGGTTGCTTATCCTTCTTGTCGTTATGGTTTTGCCTTGGCGTTTGTCTGCATAGGTTCCCACTGTTTAAAACCGAGAGCGGCCAGCGGCCTTAAGAGAAGTTCGATACATTTTTAGCTTTTGCACTACCGTTTTATCTCGCGTGCGGTTAGAATCTATGAAGGATGGCAAAGCTGACCATAGGATACGGTTCCTGCTAAGACCGCCCGAGTTACTGATAAAGGATGATAAATGAACGACCCCCAACCGATACGAATTGTGGTTATTTACTCGACCGTCCCGAGCGGCTGAAGCTCTTCAGGCCCGGCCGGAGGCTGCGGGGGCGATAGGGAACTCATGGGACAGATCAATTCCCTGCAAGAAGCCCTTAATCAACGGTATAGCGATAAGGTCAAGTTTGCCGCGTTCAATATCTTCTATGACGATACCGAGGAAGTGCATGACCTTATAAATCAAGTCGTCCGCGATACGATTTCATTGCCGGTAGTTTTTATCGATGACGAACTTGAGCTGATAGGCTATGTTGACGAACCCACCGTTATTAAAATAATCGAGCAAAAGACCACCGGCTGTCCCGCCTAGCGATAGATGGTTTCGTTTCTGCTCCCCTTGGGTAAAGAAGAACTATCTTCCTCAGCATTAGGGGTGTTTAATTTGAACGGCGGCATAAGGCTCGGCAGAATTTTTGGAATTGAGATATCGCTCGATTACAGCTGGTTTTTGATTTTCATATTGATTACGTTTGCGCTCTCTTTTTCGCTCTTCCCACAACTCGTCCCAAACTTAACCGTTGGAACATACATACTCATTGGGTTTGTCACATCGATTCTTTTCTTTGCATCGGTACTCTTTCACGAGATCATGCACTCGCTTGTCGCCATCCGAAACGGCATTCAGGTCAGCGGCATACGTCTGCTCATATTCGGCGGCGTGTCCCAGCTCTCAGAGGAGCCCGATACCCCCGGCGTCGAATTTAAGATGGCACTTGCCGGGCCTCTGAGCAGCATTGTCTTAGGGGTAGCTTTTCTTGGAATCTGGCTGTTCGGCAGCCGCTTCGGGTTTCCGGCGACGATCGCCGCACCCGCATTTTACCTGGGATACATTAACGTTTTATTAGGGGTATTTAACCTTCTCCCCGGATTCCCGCTCGATGGGGGAAGGGTACTGCGCTCCATCATCTGGTATTTCACGGGAAATCTACGGCGCTCTACCAGCATAGCGGCTACGCTCGGCAGGGGAATCGCCTACACGATGATCTTCATCGGTATAGCCGGTCCGTTCTTCACCAATAATCTCAGCCTGATATGGTTTGTTCTTTTAGGATGGTATCTATTGCGGGCGGCGCAAGCCGAATACCAGCAGGTACTTTACCACGAGGCTCTCGAAGACGTTAAAGTGAGCGAGATCATGACGCCCAACCCGGAGACCGTCAGCCCGGATATCAGCGTTCAGGAGCTGGTCCAGGAGCATTTCTTGAGGCACAACTGGGTCGCTTATCCTGTGGCTAAAGATGGTGAGATCCAAGGCATCGTTACGCTTAAAAGCGTACAGAGCCTCCCGAGATCCGAATGGAACACTACCCGTGTCGGCGCTATCATGCGCCCGCTATCCTCAGATATCGTGACCCAACCCGATACGCCGGTCCTCGATATTCTTCAAAAACTGGCCACCAAGGCCGAAGGCCGGATGCTCGTCATACAGGATGGCCGTCTGGTCGGCATCCTCACCGGAACCGACGTAACACGAGCAATCATACGGAGGCTCCACC